>JBJMGJ010000281.1:0-12507 GCA_045807965.1 Bryobacteraceae bacterium
CCTCATTCCATACACAACTCTCAAACGATCTACTTTCGGGAATTACATACTCTGCGACGTTCGCGGCTAACGCGGCAAGCGCGGTTCCTGAGCCGGCTTCCATGCTGCTCTTAGGCATGGGGCTGATTGGTGCGGGTCTCGTAGCTCGTCGCAAGATCAGCAGCAATTAAATCACCACGGACCTTCCTATTAAAGGGCTCCGGCACACTTCGCGCCGGAGCCCTTTTCCCTTTTCACCGTAGCCAAATGATTTGTGCGCAGGCTACTCGACACGAACGTAATTTCGCCTATAATGGAGCAGTTTCGCTTCGCTCCTATGATTCATTTCAGCCCGCTCGCGAAAGCAACGTCTGCTCTTCGAGCCAAGAGTAAAACTTTCCTGACGGTCTCAGCTGTTGCGCTGAGCTGTGCAACGCTCTCCCTTGCGCAAAACGGACCCCAGATCACGGTGAGTCCCGGAATTGTAATAACGGTTGCCGGTCGCACGAATGCGGCACTGACGGCGGCCACTTTCAATGGCATCGCGGCCCGCGGTTCCATCGTATATGTCTCTGACTCTCATCTTGTCGGTGGCGCTGGGAATGCCTACGTAGCCAACATCTACGCCGTCGATCTAAACTCCGGGCAAGTAACCAGGATTGCCGGTCCTGCTTCTGTGGACCTGGTGAATGGCAACTCAGGATACTCCGGAGATGGTGGTCCGGCTACCGAGGCCAGGCTCAAACAGCCTTCGGGCCTTGCTCTTGATGCGGCTGGCAATTTATATGTAGCGGATTCCGGCCAGAACGTTGTGCGAAAAATCGATACCAACGGAATCATTACGACTGTGGCAGGTAATGGAGATCCGAGCCTGAACACATCTTCTGGTGACGGAGGTCCCGCCAGGAGTGCGAAGCTGACGTTCCCGACGGCTGTGACCGTCAGTGCCGCGGGCGATCTATACATCTCCGAGACCCTGGGTGCGCGCGTGAGAATTGTGAGCGGATCCAGTCAGGTCATCAATACAATCGCGGGTAACGGCACGGCTGGTTTTTCTGGCGACAATGGGCCCGCCGTGAACGCTAACCTGAATTATCCGTCTGGCATAGCTGTCGACGGTGCGGGCAATCTTTACATCGCCGATCGCTTCAACAACGTCATTCGCGAAGTCAGCAGCACCGGCATCATTAACACCGTTGCGGGTCAAGCGGGTCAATCCGGCGGCTTCAACGACGGTGCTGGCTCCGGGGCGTCCTTTTCGAGCCCATATGACGTCGCGGTTGATCGAGGCGGCGCCGTTTACGTAAACGATAGCGCGAATAACCGGATCCGGCGAATCGCGACGGATGGCGCTCGAACTGTAACGACGGTGGCCGGTAATGGGTCCGGAGGTTTTACAGGGGATGGAAGCGCCGCGTCGAATGCGGGCCTTTTAAGCCCTACCAGCATTACGGTGGCGGATACCGGCGACCTGTTCTTTGTAGATAACGCCTTCAGAGCCATACGTCGGCTTACCTCCAACCCGGCTCCTGCCGTATTCCCGCTTACAGCCATTGGAAATTCCAGCTCATTGACTGTGACGGTCTCGGCAACCGGCAACCAGGCTCTCAGCGTTTCACAAATAAATCCTCCGACCAACTTCACAGTTACCGGCGGTACTTGCGGAGCGGCGCCGTTTCCGCTCAGCGCCGGAAATTCCTGCACCTTGGTTCTAACCTTTACGCCCAATGGTGGAAGCACGTCGGGGACCCTGACCGTCGTGAGTAACGCGGCCAATGCCGCCACTACGTCTGTCCTGCTCTCAATGTCCAATGGGTTGTACTTCGTTCCGCTAGCTACTCCGTGCCGCGTGGTCGATACACGGTGGCCTAATGGCACGTTCGGCGGTCCATTTTTGAATGCAGAGCAGACCCGACCTTTTGCCATTCGTTTCAGCTCGGATACGGACACGGCCGGTCATCCTGGCGCTTGCCCGGCCGCACCGATCCCGTCCGGTGCTAATGTACAGGCCTACTCTTTGAATGTCACCGCAGTGCCGAGAGGGCCGAGCCTGCGCTGGCTAACGGTTTCGCCCAGCAACTCATCGGTCGATCCGAACGGCGTGTCTACTCTCAATGCTTACGACGGAAGAACAAAGGCAAATGCCGTCATTGTACCCGCGGACACCGGCGACAACAATCGCGCGGTCAGCGTCTTCGCAAAAGATGCAACGGACGTGATCATCGACATAAACGGATACTACGTTCCGGAGTCGACGCCATCTTCCCTGGCCTACTATCCGATGCCTCCCTGTCGTGCTGTTGACACGAGAGACAGCAATCTTGCCAGCGGTCTCGGGTCTCCTTCTATGGGAACGAACGAGACCCGCACCTTCCCCATACAGGGACAGCCAAGCGGATGCAGCTTACCGGTCTCTGCTCAGGCTTATGCTTTGAACTTCACGGCGGTGCCCAGGAGCAACCGTCTCGCGTATCTAACCGTCTGGCCTGCAGGACAGGGGCAGCCCATTGTGTCTACGCTCAACGCAACGACAGGCGCGGTAACGGCCAACGCCGCAATCGTCCCGGTCCCCTCCGGCTCGAATGGTCAAGTCTCGGTGTATACGACTGATCCTGTCGATCTGATCATCGATGTGAGCGGATATTATGCTCCTCCGGCGTCGGGTGGATTGGCGCTTTACAACGTGACTCCGTGCAGAGCGTTCGATTCGCGCGGAAGCAATTTTCAAGGAGCACCGATCAGCGGTGTCTATAACGTGAATATCGCTGGAGGGTGTACGAGTGTCTCGGGCACGGCGCAAAGTCTCGTGCTCAATGCCACGGTGGTGCCCGCAGCTTCGCTGAGTTATCTCACATTATGGGCTAAGGGCGCTTCGCAACCGCTGCAGTCAACCCTGAATGCCTATGACTCCGCAGTCGCCTCCAACCTGGCGGTTGTTCCGACTACGGACGGCTACATCTCTTCGTTTTCGACGGCGCCGACCGCAATCATCTTCGATGTGTTCGGTTACTTCGCACCGTAAGGAAGATCGCAAAAACAATCTGCGCCAATGTCAACAGGCATTGGCGCAGAACTGACGCGGGAATTATTTATTCTTCGTCGTCGTCTACATCCTCATCGTCTAGATCTTCGTCGTCCAAATCCTCGTCGCCTTCTTCCAGATCGTCTTCGTCCTCGTCCTCATCGTCTAGATCCTCATCGTCGAGGTCCTCGTCGTCGTCGAGGTCGTCTTCGTCCCCGAGATCATCGTCGTCCTCGACATCCGTGTCTTCGTCCTCGTCGTCATCAATCGCCATGAGTCGGAACTCCCCGAGGAGCAATGGATTGAAAGCCTCTCCAGTTGGTATTACGTCAGCGAACACGTATTCTATTCTCCTTTAAGCCTTGAGATTTCACCTGTTATGCATCTCCGGCGCGGCACATGCCTGCTGTGTCGAGCAAAACGCGCTAATTTGTCATGCGGTGAGATGCGTTTGCCGTCAAATTCTGTTCCTACTTTTGTCGGATGTTTTGGCCCGTGTTATTGCCAGCCTGCGATCATAGCGTAAAGCTAAAACTCTTCAGAACGGATTGCTTTGTCATCTGCATCTTTTAGAATCTGAACTGCGCGGCCAAATTGCGCTCCTGAAAGACGACATTTTACCTACTCACCACATGTCTAAATCAAACGAAAGAAGCGCTCGTGCTCCTCGCACGAATGCGCAAGGTATAGATTTATCCTACGAGGACGCGCTTGGTCACGAGCACAAAACCAGCGAAAAAACGATTGCAGCGATCCAAAAAGCCATGCGGGTCGGGCATCTGGACTCGGAAGGAAGCGAAACGCCGGCTCCCGTCGTTCTGACGCAGGGTGAAACTTACCGGCTCGATTCTCCTGGGGTGATCGAGTTGGAATCGGGGACAAGTTCGCCCGTATCTGGCTCTCTTCCGCGGGACCTTCCGTTTGGTTACCATCGACTGCGAACGGAACGGAATGACGGCCGTCCCGTGGATCTGATCGTAAGCCCTGGGAAATGCTGGCTCCCTTCGGAACTGAAAACCTGGGGATGGGCCGTTCAACTCTACGCCGCCCGGTCGCGGGATAGTTGGGGCATCGGCGATTTCGCGGATCTCGAGGCGCTGGCCCGATGGTCGGCCCGGGATCTCGGTGCGGGAATGATGTTGGTAAATCCGCTTAGCGCTTCGAGTCCCATCATGCCGCAGCAGGATAGTCCTTACTTCCCAACCTCCCGCGCTTTTCTAAATCTACTCTCTTTGCATATTGAGTGGGTTCCCGGCGCAAGCAGCGAAACAGTGCCGCAATTTGAAAACGTCGTCCGCGCTGGACGAGAACTCAATGAGAAGCGGCATATCGACCGCAACGCTGTATTGAAATTGAAAATCCGTGCTCTTGAAGCCATCTGGTCGCGCTTCCCGGGCGACCCGGCCTTCGACGCCTTCTGTGAAGAGCGAGGCCAAAGCTTGACCCTGTTCGCGATCTATTGCGCCTTGGCGGAGCGTTACCACACCGGTTGGAATTCGTGGCCCGCGGGATTTTCGAAACCGTCGAATCCGGAAGTTCAGGAGTTCGCGCGTGACAATGCGAAGCGAGTGCAGTTCTATCAGTGGATTCAGTGGCTACTCGATGGTCAACTCGCCCGGTGTTCCGGCTACCTGGCCTTGATGCAGGACCTGCCAATCGGGGTGGATCCGGACGGGGCCGATGCTTGGATCTGGCACGATATACTCTCGCTTGGCGCAACCGTCGGGGCTCCTCCCGACGAGTTCAATACCCAAGGCCAGAACTGGGGACTGCCGCCTTACATCCCTCATCGGCTTCGGGCTGTGGGTTATCGTCCCTTTCGGGAGACGATTCAAGCAGCTTTCCGGCATGGTGGCGGTTTGCGCATAGACCATGTGATGGGTCTGTTTCGGCTCTTCTGGATTCCTAAGGGCATGTCGGCGGCAGAGGGGGCCTACGTCCGCTACAACGCGGATGAAATGCTCGCAATCGTGGCGATCGAGAGTGCCCGGGCCAAAGCATACGTCGTGGGCGAGGATCTCGGAACAGTCGAGGAGAGTACTCGCGAGCAACTCGCGGCGCATCGCATTCTGTCCTACCGCCTTCTTTGGTTCGAGAAGGAGCATCCCCGCGAGTTCCCGAAGGAAGCTTTGGCTGCCATCACCACGCACGATTTGCCGACCGTCCGCGGCCTGTGGACCGGATCCGACCTGGTGAAGCAGAAGCAGCTCGGCCTGAAACCGAACGAGCAGGGTACCCGCGAAATCCACGACCGCCTGCAACAGATGGCTAACCTCAAGCCCGCGGCCGCCGTTGAAGATGTCATCGCGAGCTCATACGCTCTGTTGGCTCAGGCTCCCTCCCGAATCCTGACCGCTTCGCTCGATGACGCAGCCGAGGCGGACGAGCGACCGAATTTTCCGGCTACGACTTCCGAGGTAAACCCCAACTGGTCGACGGCACTTCCGATCCCCATCGAGGAATTGATGCAACGTGAGCTGCCTCGCAAGATCGCTCACAGTTTGAACAGGACCGAAGCCGATCGGCCGGCAAGCTCCTCGCACAAAGACCGATGACCGAAGATCGCTGGCGTATGTCCAATTCGCGGCAGTTGTGCGGACTACTAGTGGCAGGCGTCCTGTTGTTTGCCTTCCCAACTTTGGGCATCTGTGCGGACGTTAGTGATGCGCATGCGCTCCTGGATGAAAAACCGTCGGATGCGGCAAACGAGCACCTGCCGTCGTGGCTGAAAGTTGGCGGCGAACTGCGATTTCGTTTCGAAGAGTTTGCCCCGCGTTCCTACCGCGCCGGAGAAGACAGTTACCTGCTTAACCGGACTCGCTTCGACCTTACGATTCAACCCGCCAAATGGTTCGTCATCTTTGGGCAAGCGCAGGATGCCAGAGCTTTTTTTCAAAATGTGCTCGAACCGGTTCCCCCGGCTCAGAACACCTGGGACCTCCGGCAGGCCTATGTACGTTTGGGAGCGCATGATGACGGCCCGATTGCGCTGACGGTAGGTCGCCAGGAGATTAATCTCGGAGAGGAACGGCTGGTCGGGAGTTCGAACTGGACAAATACGGCGCGAACGTTTGATGCCGTTCGATTGCGGATGCACGGCGGCGGTTTCCGTCTGGATATGTTTTCGGCATCGGTCGTTGACCAGCGGGTCGGCGGATTTGATCATCACACGCAGGGAAATAACCTGCACGGCCTTTACGGAGGGTTGGACAAAATCATTCCTCGCGGCACAATCGAACCTTATGTTCTCTGGCGGCTGGCACCTTCTCGCATCGGACCCTCGCAAGAATCTGGAGCACGGGCCAAGTTGAACGAGAAGACGTTTGGATTCCGATCCAAAGGAAAACTGGGTGAGGGGTTCGACTACAACATTGAAATGGCCAAACAGATCGGCCGATCCGGAACTGATCGAATCAGTGCATGGGCCGGTCACTGGCTTGTTGGAAAGACTATGCCGTCGCTCAGAGCCACACCCCGATTTGTGACCGAATACAACTTTGCATCCGGAGATGAAAATCCAAATGACGGACTACGCGGAACGTTCGATCAAATCTATCCGACTGCACACGGGAAGTACGGCTACTCGGATCAGGTTGGTTGGCGCAACATCCACGATGCTCATATTGCGCTTGAACTGAATCTCAACAAGCGCATGTCTGTTTCAACTGGATTTCACGAATACTGGTTAGCAAGCCGGTTCGATGGCCTCTACAACACAGGGAACGCCTTAGTTGCGCGGTCGCTCACGGGCACAGCGGGTCGTCACGTCGGCTCGGATTTTGATCTGACTGGAACTTATTCTGTAAGTCAAGCTATCAAGTTAGCAGTCGGATGCGGCCATCTGTTTCCCGGGCAATTTCTCAAGACAACGATCCCGGGGCAAAGTTTCACTTACCCGTACGTGATGGTGACATGGACTCTCTAGCTAGTGCTCCGACTACTTACGAGCCGTATTTTCTCTGATCGAAATCTCACAGAGATCTATTAACGATGGTAGATCGAAAGTGCTTCAGGCAGCGTTGGGATCTGGAAGAGCGAATCGAGTGCAAGCCGCTTGCGATCAAAACGAGGAGTGCGCCCCCATGACGGCTTCAAAACGGGCTTTGATGGTCACAATTCTGGCCTTCCACGCATGTATCCGCCGCTGTAATCGGCTTCGACGATATCGAGACTGGCCCCGGCGATGTGCTTCTCAGCAACGACCAGGGTTACAACTGGACGAAGTTTTCTGCTTAGACCAGCGTTCCCGGCTTTCCGGGCTTTAACAACGGCATAGTCTCGCCTTCGAATGCCGCCTATAGCGGCGGTGAGTTACTGGGGACCGCTGTATGCGCTCGATATCCGAGGCCAAATGCAAACGTTATGGATCACGCCCTCCCAAGCGTTTCGCCTATGGCATTGTGATCTGCCACGCCAGCGAACAACGAGCAGTTCCCGATAGTTCCGCGCCACCACAGCGGACGGCCGGGAGCCAGGCCCTGCAGGACAAAATACCCGAACCCGGGCTGATGTTCCCTGAAGGCTTCACCCGGATGATACAGCGAAGCCGATAGTACGGGAGTAGCGTGCCCGAACGGTCGATCCCACCGACCGTTCAATCAATTCTCCAGTGAGAGTTTCGTGACCACATCCATAGCGTGCTCGGGAGTCGTGGACGTGCCGTGTTCCATATCGACATACCCGTTGTATCCTGCTTCCCGAAGAATGCGGAACATATACGCGGTATCTATTTCGCCGGTACCGGGTTCCTTCCGACCGGGAACTTCGCCGATTTGAACGAGGCGTATCCAGCCCTCTTTCAAGCCTAGCTTCAGATTATTCGTGAGGTTTCCTTCACTCAGTTGCAAGTGGTACATATCGAAGTCCACTTTCACGTGCGGGTGTTCGACTTCGGAGATAATCCTGAAGTTTTCTCTGGCCGTCAACACGCTCATTTTCGGCGATTCCACACGATTGAGCGCTTCGAGGACCAGATACACTCCATACTTTTGAGCGATGTCACCGGCCTTCTTCAAGCCGGCGACGATCTGCCTGTGTTGTGTCTCCGGCGCGACGTCATCCTGCACCTGACCAACGAAAATGATCAGGTCCGGCCCGCCGAAGTTTTTAGATATCTCACAATTTTCAGTAATGGCTTCAAGATATGCCTCCTCGAAGCCGGGTTCTGTGAGGCCGGTGCTTTGTCCGGGCTTTCCGCTTCCGACAATGCTGGCGCATTTCAGATTAGTCCGCCTTTGGACGGCCAACATGGCCTCACGTTCTTCGGCGGAAGCGGTCCAGAAGCTATAAGCCTTCATGCCGTGCGCTGCCACCGCTTCCATCCGTTGGGCGCGCGGCATGGTTCGAGGGAACATGATCTCGATATTGACTGAGAGCGTATAAGGGGCGGTCCGATCGACGCTGGCGGGTGCTGCGGGACGAGCGAGCGAAGCAATGGCTGCCGCTGACATGATCGTTCGGCGACTCAGGGGTTGCGGTGAACTCATGATCATTCAGGGAATCGGCCTTTCAGTTTATACGAGAGCGAGTTCCGATCCGCTTAGACCGGTGGTCCAGATGTCCCCTGCAGACGAGTGCGGGCGCTGATTAATCCCGCTCCTAAAGACCACAGTCGCTCACGGTGCGAACGCGAGCAGAACGTTGCCCGGCATACCGCCCTGGAAACCCGGATACCCTGAGCCTACAAAAACCATGCCGTCCACGACGACAGGGCCAGCGGCGCCGATTGTGCCGCCATGCGCGGTGACCCCGTTGACAGTCTGAAATTCTTTATTCGTGTCAAACTCCCACAGTGCGCGGCCGTCGAACGAAGCGACGGCGCGCATGCGCCCGTCCATGCCTCCCGCGAAAATAATGCCAGGGATGAGAGCGACTGCTCCGGATACACCGGGGTGCCGATACATCTCCGGCGCTGAGCCCCACGCTGCCCACCACTGCTCGACTCCAGTAGCGAGGTCAACGGAGATGATCCCACCACTTTGCAATCCCCAGTAAAGGTGCTGAGTATCGACTGCGGCGCCGAACATCGTGTCACCCAGTCCCCCCTGGATCCACCTTGCGACGGGATTCTTCCAAAGCAGAGAGCTTTTCTTGTCCGGGTCGAAGGCGTAGATCATTCCCTGCTTTTCAGCAGCAATAAGGATGTCGCGCCCGTCTGGCAAAGTTGCCAGAGTGAGCGCCGCACCGAAGTCCCAGTCAGGACCCGTGAGGGTTGGGCAGTTCTCGGGTGGGTAGTTGGGATTGGAACGGGGCGGCGCGGCGTCCGCCTGCGCAGCCCCTTGGAGAGATGGCGGCGGCATCATGACGGTGCGTTGGCCAGAGATTGGCCCCGTCTCCGGTATTCTTTGCACGCAGCCGCCGTGCCAGATATCAGCGTGCGTCTCCTGAAAAGTCCAGAGGACCTTGCCGGTGTCCATGTTGAAGGCCATGACAGCATCGGTTGTGTCAACCGGCGGTTCGGAAAATTGATTGCCTGTTCCGATGTACAGCGCCCTTCGTTTCGGGTCCAGTGCGGGAGAAGTCCACACACCTGCACCGGAGGGGCCCATCAGATCTTTGCCTGCGGAATTCTTGCCCAGGAATTTCGGTTTTTCTGCGATCGTGTACGTTTTCCAGATCTGGCGGCCCGACTCTGAATCGAGCGCAACTACCATGCCACGGAAGGTGCAACAGACACCCACCGGGTTCGACGCTTCACCCTCCTCGAGTGAGGTAACCGGTACGTAAACGCGGCCTTCATAGACCTTCGGAGCTGTCGTAATCCGAACGAACGGATGGGGGTCGACATTTATCTTCCATATCTGCTCGCCGGTTGAAGCGTCAATTGCATACACATTCCCGTGGATGTCACCAAAAAACGCCGCGTACCTTGTGGACGACGCTTTCAGCGGGGCTATGACAATGCCGCTGCGAACCGCGGATGTGGGTTTGAAGGACCAGTGTACGCAGCCCTTTCGAGCGTCGAGCGAATAGACATAGCCGGCGTTGGAGCTGACGAAGACCTTCCCGTCAACGACGGTTTGACCGTAAAGAGCCGTTGCGTTCGGGAATCCGAATGCCCACTTCAATTTCAGCCGCGCCACCTGGCCGGCGGAAAGAGATGCACCCGCAAGTGACTGTGAACGGGTGTTTGCGTTGTCTACACTCCAGCCATTCCACGACGGCCCGTCTATGCTCCGTACACCCGCATTCTCTAAACAGGTGTTAGGCATGCTCTTCGCGGCCCCGACTTCCGCAGTGTCGATTTTCCGGCCCCCCAGGTATTCCGAAACGGCGCGGAGTTGGGCATCGGAGAGGCCGGCCGCCATCGGCTTCATGACGCCATTTGTTAGCACGTCATAGATGTGCTCGGGCGTCATCTGCTTCAGAATCGTTGACTGCGGAGCGTTCGTTACCAATGCGTTGCCGTGGCACGTGGCGCACTTTTCCATGAATACATCCGTGCCCGTCGATTCCGATTGCCTGACTTGTGCCTGGGGGGCCTGTGCCGTCGCGCTCTGTGCAAGGGCAGCAATGACGCCTAGCGACAAGAGGGTGCGAGCGCGGAGAGTTTTAAATGCGATAGCGAACATTTTGCTTGGCGCTTTGGCGGGGGAGTCGGCTCCTTCGGCCATGCCGCGCCGCTCCCCGTTCCGCATGTGGAACGCTCCTTCGCGGTTTGCGAAACAATGTGGGGAGCTCACCTTTTCTGTTGGGGAGACCCGAATGCCGCAGATCGGCATGCATTGAGACTGGAGGGGATCGGAGTACACCCACACATTTAGCTTTAAACCTGGAATATTCAGTCCTTCAACTTTGCCTTGGTGATTGGCGCGTACACTCATTTGTAATTTTTCTACCCTGTCCTATGGCACCGAAGAGATGGGAATGGGTGAGCTTCAGATCTTATCTGAATCCGCCACAATCTGGTTTCATCTTCGACTTGTGGCAAGAGGACTCGACGCCCAATTGCCGTTACGCAATACGAAACTCGCATTGCGCTTTTTTCTGGAGGATCGTATCGCCTCGCGGCGCAAAAGTCAACAGAGGCAAGGAGTTCTGTCGTTAGCACGGTAAATGTCCGGCGTAATTAGCACGGTATTTGTCCGCTTTGAAGGAGAGCGGCTGGAGACGCTAGGGTTTGGGAACAGACCGAGCGATCTCCGGCGCGGAACTGGAGCGGATGATGAAAGTGCAAGACGTGATCTTGAAAGCCATGGCGAAGAAGATTACCTGGCTGGAAGCGGCCGAGATTATCGGAGTTTGTGACCGGACGATGCGTCGGATGCGCAAGCAATACAAAGAATTCGGCTACAACGGATTATTCGATCAGCGGCGGCGGAAACGAACGTACCTGCGGGTACCGATGGAAACAGCCGAGCGCGTGTTAGCACTCTACCGGGACACGTACTTCGACCTGAGCGTGCGGCACTTTCACGAGAAGTTGCGCGAAGAGCACGCCATTGAAATCAGCTACAGTTGGGTGAAGCAGGCGTTGCAAGGGGCTGGCCTAGTGGCTCGGCGCAAGAAGCGCGGCTCGCATCGGCGGCGAAGACCACGAAAGCCAATGGCGGGCATGCTGCTGCACATTGATGGCAGCAAGCACCGCTGGTTCTCCGACGAGCGCTATTACGATCTGCTGGTGATCCTGGACGATGCCACGAGCGAGATCTATTACGCGCAGCTGGTGGAGGAAGAATCGACGCGCACGGTGATGAGTGCCTTGCGGGAGGTGATCGAGAGTCAAGGCCTGTTCTGTGCCTTGTACAGCGACCGCGGCAGCCATTTTTTCGTGACCCGGAAGGCGGGCGAGAAGGTCGATCCGCATCGCTTGACACAAGTCGGCCGGGCCATGAAAGAGCTAGGCGTGCAGATGATCCCGGCCTACTCGCCGCAAGCGCGCGGCCGCTGTGAACGTAGCTTCGGCACGTGGCAGAACCGATTACCCCAGGAGTTACGGTTGGCTGGGATCCACACCCTCGAGCAGGCGAACGCGTTCCTGCGTGAACACTACATAGCGGAGTTCAACCGCCGGTTCGCCAAACCCGCTGCCGAGAAAGGAACGGCGTTCCGCAAATGCGCACGCAAGGATCTGGACTGGGTGTTCTCGATCCAAACCGAGCGCACGGTGGCTCACGACAACACGATCGTGTTACAGAATCACTATTTGCAACTGGCCAAGACGCGCTTTCGGAACACGCTGGCTGGTTGCACGGTCACGGTTTGCGAACACCTTGACGGTCAGGTCTCAGTCCGTTGGGGGCCACACTTGCTGACGGCAGAAAAAGCGGAACGAGACGGTGGAAAAGACGGCGCTTCGAGCGCCTTGGAAATCTCGCCCACACCGCGAGATTCCCACTTTCCGCACCATCCGGCGACCACTACGCGTACACTCAAATCCAAGGCCAAAATCCCAAGCGGCCTGACCGGACAGATACCGTGTCAATAAAACCGGACAGATTCAAAAGCTAACGACATGCTTTCGAATACACTGTCAAGGCAAAATGAAAATGTCCCCTTTTCCGGCA
>JBJMGJ010000282.1:0-5396 GCA_045807965.1 Bryobacteraceae bacterium
CGAAGAATGACACGCTGTTCAAAGATCCGAAGGCAGTAACCCCGGCGAGAGCGAGACAAAAAACAACTTGGGTTCCGTCTCGCGCCCAATCGCGAGTCGCCAAAAGCCACACTAAAGTGACAAGCGAAAGCAAGCCAAGCGCTTGCGCGGGTGAGAGATCAATTAGCCGGGGATAACAGGAGATCAGAGCGAGACTGATAGATCCGGCAATGCTCCCGCCGATTTTGCGAACGAGGGAGCAGAGGAGCAGGACGGAGAGAACAAGAGTCGCGGTGATGCCAGGGCGAGTGGCGAGCGAGCCCCTTACGGCAACGATCAGGATGCAACAGCATTGGGCAATTCGGTAGGCCGTCTGTCCACGCCCGTTCAGATTCCGGTCCACCGAATGAAAATCGCCGCCGCAGCCGCGCCGCAAACGGGACCCAAGATCGGAATCCAGGCATAAGCCCAATCGGAGCTACCCTTGCCCGCAATGGGGACGAGCGAATGCACCAAGCGGGGCCCGAGATCGCGGGCGGGATTGATAGCGTACCCGGTCGTGCCTCCCAAGGACAAGCCGATACTCCAGACAAGCGCACCGACCAATACCGGACCCAACCCGGGCGCCACTCCACCCGGAGCCAATCTTCGCGACACAAGCGCCGAAGCGACCAGGACCAACACGAACGTGCCGATTACTTCACTGAGGAAATTGCTGCCGTAACTACGAATCGCGGGGCCCGTGGAGAAGCAGGCAAGCTTCTTATCGGGTTCGGCCGTTGCTCGCCAATGCGGCAGGTAAAACAGCCAAACGAGAAACGAGCCGAACATGGCGCCGAGAATCTGCGCCGGTATGTAGGAGAGTATCCGCTCCGCGTGCCCTGTCATGAGAACGGACGCAACCGTGAACGCCGGGTTCAGGTGCGCATCGGTATCTCCGATTGAAATGGCTACCGCTACGCCAGAGAACACAGCCAATGCCCAACCGGCGGTGATGGCAACCCATCCGGCGTTCTCCGCTTTTGACTTCGAAAGAAGAACACCGCCAACCACCCCGTTTCCGAGGAGGATCAAGATGGCGGTCCCGACAAACTCTCCAACCACTGCTTCACTCAGTGTCATAAAAATTGATTCACCAGATGTACTGCGACGCCAGCTTCGTGTATTGGGCGAGCTGGTCGTTCTCCCACCGCGCGTCTTTCCGTAACTCTTGAGCAAGCAGCCCTGCTACCAGCGGCGCAGCCTGTATGCTCGCTTTCGCTTGGAGAAACAGCGCACGTGTTCTTCGAGCCAGAACATCTTCAACGGAACGCGCCATCTCTTCCCGTGCAGCCCAGAGAACTTCAACTTTGAGAAACGGCAGGTCGGGGTGGATCGGTTCAAGGAGACCGCCTTGGTCCTGCGCCAGCGCGTGCACGGCGGCCAGATCGGAGCCGTACACACGCTCCCATTCCTTTGGCGTTGTTCGGTCGGACCATCCATGCAATCTCAACGCGGCTGTACGCGAAGGAGAGCGGGGCAGATTTGCGACTTGTGCCGCACGATCAACGGCGTCCTGCCCCATTTTTCTATAGGTCGTCCATTTCCCCCCTGTGACTGTGATCAACTTCGAGGGAGAGATAAGAATCGTATGGTCGCGCGAAAGGGTCGCGGTGTTTTTGGCACCTGTCTTCCGAACCAATGGGCGCTGTCCCGACCAGACGCTTTGAATGTCGTCGTTTGTCAGCTTCGGTGTGAGGTAGCGCTCGATGTGTTCAAACAGGTATTCGCGTTCACTTTTTCGGGCCCTTGGCTCGATATCGCTTTGCCCTACCGGGTCATCTGTGGTTCCGACGACGATTCGCTCGTGCCAAGGTATAGCGAACAAGACGCGCCCGTCAGCGGTGCGCGGAATCATTAAAGCAGAGTCGCTCGGGAGAAAGCGTCGCGGCAAAACGACGTGAGTGCCCTGACTGACCGTCAAAATGGGTTCTGCTTTCGGCTCGTCTGACCTGCGCAGTTCATCAACGAAAACGCCGGTTGCGTTCACAACCGCCTTGCCTTGTATCTCGAGTGTTGTGCCCGATTCAAGGTCTTCCGCGCGAACACCGGCGACCAATCCGTTGCGCTCAATCAATCCGGTGACCCGTACGTAATTCAGAGCTGTGCCGCCAAGGTCGATCAGCGTGCGAAATAGCGTAATGGCAAAGCGAGCATCGTCGAATTGTCCATCGTGATAGAGGATGCCACCTTTCAGACCCTTAGGTTGGATGGTAGGAAGAGTTTCTTTAACGCGGCTCGGGGAGAGCAGCTTTGATCTTCCGATCCCTTCGCCGCGTGCCAACAAATCATAAAGGGTTAATCCAATGCCATAAAACGGCAGACCAAAATAGGAGTACGTGGGCAGGACGAAGGCTCGTCGGTGCGCCAGATGAGGTGCGTTCCGGAGCATGCGCCCGCGCTCCTTCAGGGCCTCGAGTACGAGCTTTACATTACCTTGCTGAAGATAACGAACACCGCCGTGGACCAGCTTGGTACTACGGCTGGACGTGCCTTTCGCGAAATCGCAGGCCTCGAACAGAAGCGTTTTGTAGCCACGCGACGCCGCTTCGACCGCCGTACCCAGCCCTGTCGCGCCGCCGCCCACAACAATGACGTCCCATGTTTTCTCTGTTCCAACGGTTCGAAGACCGTCTTCACGGGTCAGAGCGCCGGCCATCCTTTAGTGTGTCTCCCAGCCTTTCGACCGCTCGCGCGCCTTCGCCCATCCCTTGTGCCGCCGCTCACGCTCCTCGGCCTGGATTTTTGGCGAGAAGCGCGCGTCGGCCTTCCACTGCTTGGCGATGGTCTCGCCGTTCGGCCAATAGCCCACCGCCAACCCCGCAAGATAGGCCGAGCCAAGGACGGTTGTCTCCGGATTCGCCGGCCTAGTGACGGGAACACCTAAGAGGTCAGCCTGAATCTGCATCAGGAGATTGTTGCGCGCCGCACCACCGTCTACTCGCAGCTCTGCAAGAGGAACACCGGAGTCGTTCTCCATCGCGTTGATAATGTCGGCGATCTGAAACGCGATGCCTTCGAGAGCAGCACGAGCAATGTGCGCGCGGGAACTGCCCCGCGTCAACCCGAGAATCGATCCTCTTGCATACTGATCCCAATGTGGTGCGCCGAGACCGGAGAAAGCGGGCACAACGTACACGCCGGCCGCGTCCGGAACACTGGCGGCCAGTTCTTCGATTTCGGCCGCCGTACGGATGATCTGCAGTTCGTCGCGCAGCCACTGCACAATCGCGCCTGCGATGAATACGCTGCCTTCCAGCGCGTATTCGGTGCGATTGCCGATTCTCCAGGCAATGGTTGTGAGGAGACGGTTACGCGACGGCACGGGTTTTTCGCCCGTATTGAGAAGCATGAAGCTCCCGGTGCCGTACGTGCACTTCACCATTCCCGGAGATGTACACATTTGGCCAAATAACGCGGATTGCTGGTCGCCCGCGATGCCCGCGATGGGTATGCCTTCGAGAATCCCCTTCGAATGCGCACAGACTCCGCTTGACGGCACGACTTCGGGCAGCATCGAGCGCGGAACACCAAGGATCGACAGCAGTTCGTCGTCCCAGGCGCCAGTCTCCAGGTTCAGTAGCATGGTGCGCGAAGCGTTGGTAACGTCGGTCACATGACGCGAGCCTTCGGTCAACTTCCAGATGAGCCAGCTGTCGACAGTTCCGAACGCCAACTCGCCCTTCTCGGCCTTTTCTCTTGCGCCGGGCACGTTGTCCAGGATCCAACGGATCTTGCTGCCGGAGAAGTAAGCATCGATGACGAGACCTGTTTTGCGCTGAATGATCTCCTCATGGCCTCCCTCGCGGAGCTGATCGCAAAATCCTGCCGTGCGTCGATCCTGCCACACAATGGCGTTGTAGACTGGATCGCCCGTTTGCCGGTCCCAGACGAGCGTTGTTTCCCGCTGGTTAGTGATCCCGATTGCCAGAATGTCTTCGGCCCGGATCCCGCTTTGCGCGAGGGCTTCCATAGCGGCTCCGAATTGCGACGACCAGATCTCGGCAGGGTCGTGCTCTACCCAGCCTGGCTTTGGGAAGATCTGACGGAAAGGCGTTTGCGCCAAACCCAGCACATCACCGCTTTGTCCAACTATCACAGCGCGTGAGCTGGTGGTTCCCTGGTCGAGCGCCAAAATGTATTTCATTGAGCAGCCGTTCGATCGTGATTATATAGTTCGGTTCCAAGATCTTCATTGGAGACGACTGACTCGGAGACTACGCGCAGCTTCCGCGATGATGCACGAAGGCCAGTTGGGATCTTCTCGCCCGAGCAGTATGCCCGCGAAGGTCAGCCCGCAACCTTGCTGATTTGCAGGCGCTCAATTCGTCGAGCCTTCCCGGTGGTTTCGTCTGCTTCGACAATCACCCCGTGGAGTTCGGCGCCATGCTTCGCCGCTTCCATCCTGCCGTTCAGACCGGTAAGAAATCGGCGAACGACCATATCCTTGTCGACGCCGATAACGGACTGGTAAGGTCCCGTCATTCCGGAATCGGTTTGATAGGCAAGGCCGCCCGGCAGGATTCGTTCGTCCGCGGTCGGAATGTGCGTATGAGTGCCGATCATGGCGCTGGCGCGGCCGTCGAGATACCAACCCATTGCCATCTTTTCACTGGTCAACTCAGCGTGGAAATCGATAAAGCGGATTTTGATGTCGGGGTCGAGCTGAGCCAAAATTTGATCCGCTTTGCGAAACGGGCAGTCGATGTTGGCCATCAGGGCGCGTCCTTGCAGGTTGATCACGGCACACTTCACACCGTTCCTTGCTTTGGACGTCCAGATGCCCACACCGGGCAGACCGTTCGGATAGTTGGCGGGCCGCAGCAGCCGAGGCTGGTGCTCGTAATAATCGTGGATTTCGCGTTTATCGAAGCTGTGATTGCCACCGGTAATGACATCGAGCCCGAGCGAGAGCAGGTCCTCTGCGATGGCTGGCGTAATCCCGAAACCCCCGGCGCTATTTTCGCCGTTAGCGATCGCCAGGTCGATTTTGCGTTCGGAAATGATCCGGCTGAGATTGTCGGCAACCATTCCCCGACCGGCGGCAGCGAAAATGTCGCCGATAAAGAGAATATTCATGAGGCGTAAAGAAGACGCCCGGGAGCAAACGACCGCTCAACCGCCCTCATGAACTCCAGAGAGCGAGTACCCGCGGCTTCGCTTGACGAAACCGTCGGAGCCTGCACACCAGCAGTTCATCGGGCGCAATCCACGAGGATCAATTTCAGGAACGCTAACGGTGACTAACCAAGGACGCTTCTTCAGCTTAACAGGTAGGCTCAGGTTAGATGGCGAACAGATCGCGCTCATTCACTGCGACACCGTGAAACTCCACACTTTCGCCCTCGCGCGCTTCACGCGGGCCTTCGTCACACGAA
>JBJMGJ010000283.1:0-5641 GCA_045807965.1 Bryobacteraceae bacterium
GCGGTCCTTCCCATTCGTTCAGATGGAACTACCGGTGAGGCACGAATTACGCAACTCAGCGGCTCGGGTCCATCTCCGCGCCAGAAGGGACCACATCCGCACCAAGTGCTGGAATTGCCAGACGGGACCATTCTCGTGCCGGATTTGGGTACAGATACGATCGCGCGGTATCGATTCAACGTGTCCGATGGTGAGCTCTCGCCGGCGAAACCGTCCGGAATACCCGTAGCACCGGGAACAGGCCCGCGTCATCTCGTTTCGTCGGCAGACGGCAAATTTCTCTACGTCCTGGGCGAACTCGCCAACAACGTCACTGTTCTGCGCAGCCTCGACTCCGGAGAAAACTGGACGACTGTTCAATCCACTTCTCTGGTCGCTCCTGATCGTGGAGGCAAGACTAGCGCGGCAGAGATCTCACTGGGTCCGAACGGTCGGTATCTATATACGTCGATCCGAGGCGCGGATGAAGTAGTCTTTTTTTCGATTGAGGCCCTGACTGGAAAGCTGAGCAGGGCCGGTGCTGTACCTACGGGTTCCGAACCCAGATTCTTCACCATTGATGACAGTGGAAAGTGGTTACTTTCCGCGGGCCAGACCTCCGGAGCGATAAACGTGTTCGCGATCGACGCTCGGACAGGCAAGCTCAAATCGCAAACGGATCAGCTCAGCGTTCCGGCCCCCGTTTTCATTGGCGCCGCAGCTCCGCGCTAACCGTGCAATTCGGATAGGGAACATGCGAAAACGGTCGCTCGCTTTAGGGGGATTGCGATTTAGCTTGGACCGAGCTCGTTCAGATTGCAATCGTGTGAGACCACAGTTCCTCTACGACAGCGGACGGAAACGCCTCCTCGACTTACCTCGAACATGTATTCAGTTGAAGATGTATTCAGTTACAGTAGCGGCATCGGATAAGTGGATCAATGCGGAATCCGCCTCGGCAGGCGACGTGGTCCAAGGATTGATTACGTGCCCTACAAATCCATTGTGCTTGTTCCCCGGATTGCGCTGTTGTACAGGCTAAGAATAGTGGAAAGGAAAGGATAGGATAGGAATGAAAAAAGGTTATTGGGTCGTCGCGTATCATTCGGTTCGGGACGAATCGACACTAAAGGAATACGGCAAGCTCGCCATACCGGCCATCGAAGCCGGTGGAGGTAAATTGCTGATACGCACGTCGGAGATCCAGGCCCGTGAATCTGGAGTGAATCAGCGTCTGGTGGTATCGGAATTCGAAAGTCTTGAGAAGGCGTTAGCGACTTACGACAGCCCCGCATACCAGGCTGCTTTGCGCGTCCTGGGAAACGCGGCGGAACGGGACTTTCGCATCGTCGAAGGCGCCTGACTTAATCCGATGCCGCCCTGGGGATTCGGTTGCGGTTCTGGGTGATGAGGACAGCATTGCCCCGGCCGGAACTGGGTCCCCCTCGTGTACAGCGCGACCGCGCTTGAGCACGCGGAGGCGAACGGTTTCAGCTGAAAGGGGTACGCGAGATCCTGTTAATTGCGCTCCAGCAGCTCCGAGGACCGTGCTGATCAAGGTATGCTTTCGACGGACAAACGAATGAACACCTTGCGGAGTTTGCCTCGCGAGCGAAATCGCGCTCCAATCAGCTCGGAAAGCATGACTCCAGAACGGCACGAGTTCCATAGCGGACCCGGCACCTGGTCGCGCACTTCGAGATGGAGGCAGTCGGCTGCCGAAGCTCAATCTGGATATAAACTAATTGCAGCCCGGATAGTCCGAAGGAAGTGCCGGATCGCCACTCGCGAGGAGGATGCAATCACCATGAACTCTAATAGACGCCAGTTCGTGCAGACAATCGGTTCGAGTTCAGCTGGGATCGCGTTGGGCGGGACGATTGCCTCAGCAGCCCCAAGCGCGAAGACAGGCACAACTCACGACGGCCAGGTGTTGCTGGTCGGCGACAACATTGCTGTAGCGAACACTCAATACGGCAAAGTCCGGGGATACGTGCTGCGGGGCGTACACTACTTTCTCGGCATTCCATACGGTGCAGATACCTCCGGAGCGAATCGTTTCATGCCACCCCAGAGGCCCACGCCCTGGACTGATGTGTACCCTGCGCTGTGGTGGGGAAACTCAGCGCCTCAAACGATGGAGAACCGGTACGAGAACAAGTACGCCTCATTCCGGGACCATTGGAACTACGACGACGTAAGCGAAGATTGTCTTCGAATTAACCTCTTCACGCCGACCATCAACGACGGTAAGAAAAGGCCAGTGCTCTTCTGGATCCACGGCGGCGGGTTTGTAAACGGCAACGGAATTGAACAGGACGGATACAACGGCGAAAATTTCGCAAGATTTGGAGATGTGGTCTTCTGTTCGATCAACCATCGCTTGGGACCTTTGGGATTCTGCAACCTGGCCGGTGTCGGTGGCAATAAATTCGCCGCATCCGGGAACGTAGGCATGCTGGACATCGTTGCCGCTCTCGAATGGGTTCGCGACAACATCGTAAACTTTGGCGGTGATCCCGCGAACGTCACAATTATGGGGCAGTCCGGCGGTGGAGCCAAAGTTTGCATCCTGACAGCAATGCCCAGCGCCAAAGGCCTGTTCCACAAAGCAGTCGTACTGAGCGGGGCAAGCAGGAAGGCGGGAGAGAAGACGGATTCCGAGAAGCTGGGATCCGAGGTCGTCAAAGCAGCGGGTCTGACGTCGGCTGACTTAGCTAAGTTACAAGCCATGCCTTGGAAAGAGTTCTATACGATTGCGACTCGAGCGCAACAGGCGATGGCGAAGAACGCGGGGCCTGGTGGCGGAATGAGCCGTGGATTTGTTCCGGTCGTGGATGGCAAGATTCTGCCGCAGCATCCTTATGATCCTGAGGGAGCGCCCACGGCAGCCAATGTTCCCATGATCATCAGTTCAGTTCAGAACGAGCAATCGCCCAGTTGGGCCGATTCTTCGCTGGAGTCGATCACGCTGGAACAGGTAGCGGAAAAGGTGCGGACGCGAGCGGGGTTCGGCGCAGGCTTCGGGGATAAGGCCGTGAACGTAGTTGAATCGTACGCGCGAGCATTTCCGGGCAGGACACCGGTCGAAATCTGGTCGCTTGTCAGCAGCAACAGGCAAAGCGTGGTGGCGTTGGGTGATGTGAAATCCAGACAGCCTGCCCCAGTGTATGTCAATTGGTTCACCTGGCAGCCGCCTTTGTTCGACAATCGCTTGCGTGCCTTCCACTGTGTCGACATTTGCTTCTGGTTCTATAACACGGATCTCATGCTGACACACACCGGGGGCGGCTCGCGACCAAGAGCGCTCTCGACAAAGATGGCCGGCGCCTTACTCCAATTCATGAAAACGGGCGATCCAAATGGAGCCGGACTTCCTGAATGGCCAAAGTACTCGGCCGCTCGGGGCGAAACCATGATCTTCGACGACAAATGCGAAGCGAAGAATGACCCGGATCGCGAAGCCAGAAAAGCACTGCCGGTATCGACCTAGGCATCTACTCAAACGATCGATCCCTCGACGTGACGGAGACTTCCCTCCTGCCACGCTGAGGAACAAAGCAAGAGGACGTACTAAGCTGCTATAAGCATCTCGAACCTGGCTAGACGGAATATTCGCTCGAGAGCTTCGCAATTCTGAACTTCGCTCTGCTTGGCCGCATCAGTTAACCTTCGAATCATGCGGGACAGAGCTTCTGTGCAAGTTACACAAAAGTACTCGTCCAAAAAGTACCCATTCAAAAAGCTTCACCAGGGAATTGAAGTTTTTGATTGGACTTCTGAAATACGGATTTCTTAAAATTTCAGTACCCCGTCTCGGATCTGCCCAGTAACGCAGCCGAAAAAGGCACCCCGCACCGTTGCCGGCCTGACAATGGTCCGCCAGCAAGAATTTCTCGATTGGCGCGAGTCCAAAGAGAACCGGTTCAGTGTGCCTATCAATCATCGATTGTGCGTTGAAATTTGTGGAGGTTACAAGAGAATGGGCGGTAGCTCAGCATTGTTTTGGTTTATCGGCGTATTCATCTTCAGCTTCGTCATGCTTACGGCACGACGGCTTTATCGCGCGAACAGGTGTGAACGGAAGGAGAGTTGGGTCAGCCGTCTCGGGCAACGTCTGCGAAGCCCGGAGTGGCGTCGCTACGGTGTAATTCTTCTCGTCGGAAAAGTAGCTGGCGTGGCTATTCTCGGGATCGCTACTTATTTGCTCAATCCTGACCTTTTTGGATTGAGAGTGTTCGCCGCCGATCCCTCGTTGAAAGGCAATGACATAGTCAACCCCATCAATACGGTTTGGACTCTGATTGCGGCGTTCCTGGTTTTCGGTATGCAGGTTGGCTTTACGATGCTTGAGGCCGGCTTCTGCAGGTCTCGTGAGACGGTGAACGTCTTGATGGAATGCATCGTCGATACTTGCCTGTGCGGGCTCCTCTTCTATGCATTCGGTTTTGCTTTCATGTTCAGCCACGGCAACGGACTAATCGGATACCACTGGTTCCTGCTTCAGGGCGTTCCCGCAACTTATGAAGGTACCGGCGTCGCCTTCCTGGCGTTTTGGCTGTTTCAATTCGCATTTGCTGATACGTGCTCCACCATTACTTCGGGAGCCATGATTGGACGTACGGGGTTTGTTGGGGACTTGCTTTATAGTCTGGCGGTCTCCGGGTTCATTTACCCGATCATCGGCCACTGGGCCTGGGGGCCGGACGGATTCCTGGCAACCATGGGAACGGCGGGGAACTTTCTGCCGTCGCTCGGAACGGGCTTCCACGATTTTGCCGGATCTACGGTTGTTCACACCATAGGTGGATTTATCGCTCTTGCTGGTTCGATTGTGCTGGGTCCGCGCCTCGGGCGTAAGTTCAAGCGCGATGGCGGCGGTCCCATGATGCCGCACGATCTGACTATTGCCGCATCAGGAGGTCTCTTACTGTGGTTTGGATGGTATGGATTCAATCCTGGCAGCACCCTTTCCGCAATGGACTTCGTCGGGATCGGACGCGTGGCAGCGAATACTACGCTCGCCGCCTGCACCGCGGGTCTGACCGCCATGTTTTACGCATATGCTTTCAGCAAGAAGTGGGACGTCAGCTTCACTGTTAACGGATTTTTGGCAGGACTAGTTGCGATCACCTGTCCCTGTTATTGGGTCAGCCCGACAGGCGCCATCATGCTGGGTGGGGTCGCGGGTGTCCTTGTCGTAATGGGCGCAGAACTGCTGGAATGGCTCCGCATTGATGATCCAATCGGTGCGGTTCCCGTACACGGAATGTGTGGAATCTGGGGCACCCTGTCGCTGGGGCTTTTCGCAACCGGCGAATTTGGTGCAACCGGGCCATTCGCTCCCGATAACTCCGCCCCGCTAAAAGGTCTATTTTATGGCGGCGGTTTCACTCTGCTCACTGCTCAGATCATTGGCAGCCTCATCGTCACAATCTCGACTTTTGCCGTCGCATATGGAGTCATGTATGTCGTGAACGCCTTCGGGTTGCTGCGTGTCTCGGAAGAAGGTGAGCGCTACGGCTTGGATCTGCACGAGCACGGCATTTCCGCGTATCCCGAGTATTTGATTACTTCAGCCGGTCGTCCCACTGGTCTGAACGCAGAGCCTATTGTTGCAGCCAAGCCGGCCGCTACAGTATCACTTGCAACGAACCCTCAA
>JBJMGJ010000284.1:0-7806 GCA_045807965.1 Bryobacteraceae bacterium
AAGATGTTCAGCAAAGGCGAGAAATATACGGTGTTGGGTTACGATTTCCGCCGCCGCGAGATTTATGTGGATCGATCTCACTCGGGACTGACGAGTTTCAGTAAAGCCTTCGCGACACGCGTTGGAGCGCCGCTTCACCTAAACTCGCCGAGGCTGCGTCTCGAAGTCTTAGCCGATCGCAGCTCCGTTGAACTATTCGCCGACAACGGTCACGTTGTGCTGACCAATTTGGTCTTCCCGGAAGAGGATGCCTTCGGTTTGGAGGCGTTTTCGAGCAACGGCGCAACCAAGGTCGAAATCCAAGCCTCGACACTTCGCTCTACATGGCGGTGAGGTTTTACTTCACCAGGCCTTTATCTTCGGCAACGGTCAGGAACTGATTGGCGGCAATATCCGACAGCTTTTGATGCGCTCCGCTCGGCCAGTCAATCTCGAGCGTACTCACGCGGTCGTCCTTACCCAACCCGAAGGTGAGAGCGAGATCGCTTTGCGAGCAGTAACTGCCGCCGCTCCGCATCATGTCCGATTGCTTTCCCGAAGCACTTTGAAGGCGCACAACGGCGCCGAGTCCGCTCCGATTGGACTTCGAGCCGACGAGTCGAACGTTCAGCCAATGATTCCGATTCCCGCCGTCGTTGCGATAGAGGCAAGCAGGCCCGTTGTTTGTGGAAACGAGGATGTCCTGGTCTCCATCGCGATCAAAATCGGCGTGAGCCGCGCCTCGCGCAACAATCGGGCGCGAGAAGTCTGGTCCGAGCGAGGTGGAAACATTCTCGAAATGCCCCTTGCCCAGGTTTCTGAACATTAGAGGCGATTCCTTGTACTTCACCTTCGGTTGAATGCGTTCGATCTCTACTTCCGTATGTCCATTGGCGGCGAAAATATCCGGATATCCGTCGAGATCGAAATCGAAGAAGAAAACTCCGAAGGTCAGGCTGAGGAGGCTTGAGCGACCGACACTTGAACTGGGCGCCTCATCCACGAAAAGTCCGGAACCTTCGTTGTGATACAGCCCCAACATCTGGTTCGAGAAATTCCCTACCAGCAGGTGCTGAAAACCGGACCGATCGTAATCCACCGCATCCACGCCCATGGCTCCGCGCGCCACGCCGTCTTCGCCATACGCCACACCGGCGGCCACGCCGCCTTCGGTGAAAGTGCCGTTGTGATTGTTGCGGTAGAGCTTATTGGGCTGCGTGTCGTTCGAGACAAACAAATCCGGCCACCCGTCGTTATCGACGTCGAGTACCGCCACCCCGAGCGACTTGCTGGTGGGGTCTGCGATCCCCGCTTTCTTGCCCACTTCTTCGAATTTGCCGTTCCCGAGATTATGGAACAAGCGGGACGGCGCGCCTTTAGACGATTCAGGAGTGCAGTAGGATTTCGTGGAACCGTCCATCGAACACCAGAGATCCGTAGCGGGCGTCCACTGGATATAATTCGCCACGAACAGGTCGGCTTTTCCGTCGCGATCATAATCGAGCCACGCGGCGGAAGTGCCGAAATTAGCGTTGCGAATGCCCGAAGAAGCGGTGACATCCCGAAAGCGATTTGAGCCTTCGTTGTGGAAGAGGTGATCGCCATCAAGCGCCGTGACATATACGTCGGGTTTCCCGTCGTTGTCGTAGTCCGCCACGCTCACTCCCATTGCATACATCTCAATGTCGAGCCCGCTACCGGCAGTCACGTCCGTGAACGTGCCCTTGCGGTTATTGCGATACAGTGCGCTACGGTAGTGCTTCCCGTGCGGAGTCCAATCCTTGCCGTTGAGCAGGAAGATGTCCGGCCATCCGTCGCCATCAAGGTCCACAAACGCTGCGCCAGAGCCCATCGTTTCGGGTAGATACTTCTTACCGAAACCGCCGTTATGGTGAGTGAACTTCAGTCCGGCAGTCGATGAAATCTCCCGGAACTGCACCGGTCGCTGTTCGACTGGTAATGCCAGGGCACAACAGAGAAGGCCTAAGACCAAAAGAGCAAATCTCATGGAGTCCGTAGATCGACGCTCTCATGATCGTGGATGCTCTGACGTTCGTTATTGTCTTCCGGGCTTAGCAAACGGAGTCGAGCTGTGATCGTCTGCGCAGATTCGTCCGCCTTGAAGCGGCGGAAGAGCGCCTCTTCGCGTTCGGCATCTGCCCGATTTCCCAACCCGCGATAGCAGAGCATGCGTGTGTAGTGCATCTGGAGATCCTCGGGGTCAACCTGGCTGACATGATCCAAGGCCACGAGAGCGTCCTTATACTTACGCTGGAGAAACAAGATTCTGGCAATCTGATTGACAACGACACGATCGCGAGGGTACTTCGATTCAGCGATTCTAAGCGAACGCAGCGCAGCGTCGTAGTCTCCGTCAGCTTTTTCGATCAGAGCGCGGAAATAGTAGATTCTGGCCAACGACGGATCGAGTGCGAGAGCGTTGGCGATGAAAGGCTTGGCGGCGTCCGTCTCTCCTTCCTGGATCAGAGCGCGCGCCATGTTGAGCCAACCGTCCGCGTACTTCGGATCAGCCTCCGTCACCTTTCGGAACGAGTACTCTGCGGCTTTCAAATCGCCTTGCAGAAGAAGACCGATGCCGTAGTCGTTCCACCGTTCCCGGTCGGCCGCACCGGCCACCGGCTTCCATTCCGGCTTTCCAAGAGGAACCGTGGCGGACGCTTGCGCAATCACGGTTATCGGGAGATCCGGAATGCGATCCTTAATGTTTCCTGAGACGTTTTGGGGAATATTCCGCGGCAGGAACGAATACGCAAGGCTGTTGTGACTGATATCAATAAGGCCTGGATCCTGATTCGGCTCGGGTTCCCCGGCATAGGAGAACTGCGTGTAGTAGTGCGCGAACTTTCGGTAGTTGAGCTTGGCCGTGAAAGTAATCGGTCCCTGCGCATCCGGCGGAACCTTTACTCGGAAATGTGCCACGTCCGCAGCACCCGGCGGGATCAGATGAACGTACAGAACGGAGCGCATCTGGAACGCATTGCGCTTGTTAATAGGGTTGCCTTCGCCGTCGAGTTGGTAGGACTTGTAGAAGTGCGCGCCCGGTTCGACGGGTCCTTTCCCTTTGTCCTCCACGCGGCCGCTCCAGAACACCGGGCGCCCGGTTGCATCGCAGCCTTCCAATTCGAGCCAAACGTCAAACGCGTCCACGGTTCCGCCCGGAAAGAAGTGTCCGATTTTCCGGGTCCTGACGACCACATCAACCCGCACTGTCTGGCCCGGCATCAGCTTTGCGCGAGCATGGTCAATCGGGGCCGCCAGGTCGCCGACTTCGCGCAGGACGGCAGGTCCCGAATGTTCGGCCTCTTCACCTACCGCAAAACTCGACATGGCTTGCGGCGTGTCAGGTTTACGGCGAACCATTTCCGCATCGCCGGAACCCGCAGAGACTGGCGAGACGGCGAAGATATCCACGCTCATGAAGCCGGACTTCAGGAAGGCTTCGGTGGCGGCGCGCTGTTCCAGATCCTGATTCACGACGGCCAGGGCAGTATTGGCGGCCGCGAAACGGTGGGAATGAACTTTGCCCGCATGGCTGCCCGGTTCGTGTGCCGGAACCAGCGGCATGTGGCAGTCGGCACAGGTGCTGGATTGTTTCGGGTAATAGAAAGATCGAGCGCCTTGACCGCTCACACCGCTTGCCTGCCAGTTGTCGTAATCATTAAATCCGCGAACCCAGCGGTAATTGTTGACGGGAACGTCAAGATGTACCTTGTGACACGAAGAGCAGAACTCGGCCGCATCCTGCCGCATGAAGGGCTTCAGGAACGTGCGGCGGTGAGGTTCAGGGTTTAGATAAGTCAGGAAGTGGTTTATCTTTTTCAGGTAAGGATTCTTACTGTTCGCAAGCTCGTGGAGAGGTGGATACTCCATGGTGAAACCCGCGTTCCCCATGGAGCTGTCCACCTTCGTAATTGAGTGGCAGGACATGCAGCCGAGCCCATTTTGCGCCTCCGGCGTATCGATCTGCTCCTTTACAGGCCGTTCCCAGCGGCCATTCAAAAGCAAGGCGTGATCATGACATCCGGCGCACCACTTGCTCGATTGCGTGCTGCCCGCCACATCCTGCATGTACTCGATCGACTTCCGATAGAACTGGTTGTTGAACGACGCGAAGTGGTGCGCTGAACTGTTCCATTCCTTGTAGATCTCTTTGTGGCAATCGCCGCATCCTTTTGAATCCATGAAGAAGTCGGCGGGAATTGTCTTGCCGGTATTGCTTTGAATCGAAGAGGGGAAGAAAGGACCCCGAGGACCCGCCCCTTCACCCGCCATGGAAACCGGCGCAGTCTGAGGATTGCGAATGCGGTCCGAAGGATTGGGGTGGCGTAGGTTATAAATCCTTGGTATTACCGCTCCTGCTACGAGCACGGCCACAAAGCTCAGATACATCGCCCGGCGCCTCAAGTAGGTTGCGATCAGCAGCACGGCAAGGGCGGCAACGAAAATGTGCGCCCAGAGAACCCACCGATGGTCAATTGTGTTGCCCGTAACGGCGAGATACAAGCCGAATCCAGCAGACAGGAGCAGGACAAGCAAAGCGGATTTCCGGGGCAATGTGAGAACAGCCGCGATCGACAGAAGCAATCCGAGGACAAGGTGCAACAGCACGTTGCCCATGTAGAAAACGGTTGCCGGGTGTACAGCCGAGATATACGCTGTGTTGACTAGCAGAACGGCTAGAACCGCCCAAAACCACTTCATTCGGTTGACAACCCCGCTAACGGCCTGATCAGCCGCAAAGCAGGACGAGTCTCATAACGCCGGAGATAGTCGCGGTGCGCGGCGTCATCCGGGAAGTGCTCGTCTTTCCCATAAGGATACGCGCTCATTTTGTGGAAGGGAAGCGGTTCGACAGATTGAGAGTACGCGGTATTCGCATCGGCGTCTTTTGCCCAGCCATCAACCAGCAACAGAAAATCACGTTTCCATCCTGTCGAAAGGGGGGGCAGACCTGCTGACGGATATTGAAGGACCACTTCGTCGCCCGACCCTATCACGAGAAGCCGGTCATCCATGTTCGTCACAAGTTCACGTACGTCGCCGTAGCGAGTGTACATCCCGCGCGTCGGGTTCCAGCTCGAGAGCGGCATGATGTGGTCGTAATCGAAACGCTCCGGTTGTTTTCTTTCGGGATGGATTACCGGCGTCGAAAAGCCTCGGAAGTGCGATTCGGCCCGCTCGGCATCAAGCGGCGTCATGTGGACCTCTGGGGCGCCAGATTGGTCGCTCATGAAAATCTCGTCCCAGTAGACGCAGAGATTGGTCACGATGCGGACTTCGCGGGAGGCGGACAGGAACTTGCCCGAAAGGTCGACGGCAATAGCCTTCGACTTACCGGACGGAATTCCCAGATCGTCGATTACCGTTTTCCACCGGCCAGCGGCGTCCTTCACCTGCAGGTAAGGGAAGACCAGACCGCCTCCTTTTCGTTGAGATTCTCCGAGAAAAGTACTTCCGTCGGCCCAGTCCACCCAGCCGTTCAGGATCAGAACACCACGATTGTCGGGCATAGCCGACCCGAAGTCGAGATCCAGGGTATGGAGTTCCGCGACGCCCGCGTAGTTGCGGGGGAAACTGGCGGGATATTCCAAATCCTTGCGCAACAGGGACGACAAAACATTCTTGCCGTTTCCGTCTCGAGCCGCGCGGGGATAGAGCCGGCGCGCGACGCCAAAGAGCCGGAACTCTGGAAAAGGCGGAGACTTGAATTTATCGTTGGTGAAGATCTCGGTTTGGGCCGGATGATCGAGCGCGATCAGTTGAATTTTGTCCAGATAGGAAACTTCATGCAATTCCTCCGTAATCCGCAGTTCGTAAGCCCCATTCCGGCTCTGAAGGGACTCGCCCGGGATCTGGACATATTCGTCGTGATCGACCGGAAAGTATTTGCCGTCCGCGGAACTTGCCCCTAGCGGCGCCACACCTAAAACGTCTGTAATGAACTGAAATCCATGTCCGTTCCAGGTGAAAATCATCGGGCATGAGCCGGACAAACGCTGCGCTTCATCGATTGAAAGAGCCTGGTTTGTTTTCTTTTGCGGCTCGTTCTGTATGAGTCCGTTCGGCCATGTGATGCGCACCGTGTCTGCCTCGGCGTAATTCCGCATGTCGTAATACAGCGGTGATCCCGTGTAAATCTTCTTCTGATACAGTGCGCCGGCCTTCACCTCAACGGTGGCTGTGTCCGCCATCTTCAGGTTCTTCACTCCATGGAGAGCCACGGAAAGGAAGTGTGCGTCAGCAGCCGGTGTGCGTTCCATGTAACGCAGAGTGCCGCCAGCGCCCAAAGTGGCGAAATTGGCCCCGAGCGGCACCACTTCTCGCGCTTCCGGCCCGGATGATCGCACCCATTCGCCGCCCTCAATGCTGGCGGGAACGGACACGCCGGAAGGAACAGGCGCCGTTTGTAGCTTGCCTCCCGCGTTGCGCAGGAACTCGGGTCCGGAAGCCGTGAGCGACAGGATATCGACGAATCCGTCGTGATCGAAATCGGCCGCGTTCACGCCCGTCCCGCCCGGTTTCGCGTTCGGAACCGGTACAGCTTGAAATGCGCCGTTCAACATGTCTTTGTAAAGCAAGGGCGGTTGATTCTCAAAAGAGACTAATAAGTCGCGTGCGGCTGTTTCTGAGTGAAGCGCGAAAAGGGTTGCGTCGACCGGCGTACCCGAGGCGAACGGAAACGATTGTGTCACGTCGAGAAATGTCCCGTCGCCGTTATTACGCATCAGTCTCGAATGCTCGCCGAGCAGCATCAGGTCGAGATCGTAATCGTGGTCGTAATCGATCCAAACCGATTTGCGGTATTTGCCTTCGGGCAGTCTGACGTTGACGGCCTTAAAAGAAGCGTCGTCGTTGTGATAAACGGTCGCGCCCGAAGATGTGATGATGCAGAGATCCGGTTTCCCGTCGTTGTCGTAGTCGCCGGCAGCTATCGAGACCACGCCGCTGAGCTTCTCGATGCCAGACACCGCTCGACGCGAACCTGCGGCGGTGAATAGTTGCACTCGATCTTGCGTCCAGGCGAGAAGGTCATTATTCAGGTTCGCGATGCCGACAAATCCGGAGCCCAACGTCCTCTCGCGAAATCGAATCTCGGGAAGGGGCTCGGCCGGCGGAGTTGGCTGGAGGGTGTCGAGGATCTCTGTGTAGTTGCTCGCCTCCATGTCTTCCGGAATCGGTGCTCCCGCATCCCGTTTCTTGATTTCCTGAAAAGTTGCGAGTTCGCGGGCGGCATCCTGCTGCCGCTGGCCCTGGCGGTAAGCCGTATAGAGCTGGAAGTGCGGCGCCGCGAGGTTCGGATCGAGTTTTTCAGCCCGTTCGAACTCGGCCATTGCTTCAGGCAGTTTTCCTTGCGCCTTATAGATAGCGCCGAGGTTATAGTGGGCCTTGGCATCGCCGGGAACGAGTTGAATCATGTGCCCCATCTGCTCAACGCCCGTGGCATAATCTCCGTTACGCTTCGCGACGATGCCGAGATTGAACCAGGTATGTGGAATAGCTGGATTCTGCTTCTGAGCTTGCCGGAGCTGGTTTACACCTTGGTCGGTTTCGCCGGCGCGGAGGAGGGCCAGCCCGTAATTTAAGCGTTCTCGGGCGGAATTGGGCGCAAGGTCAAGAGCCTGTTTGAACTGTGCGACGGCTTCCCGCTGGGTCGTCGGGTTCTCATAAAATGCTTTCCCCAGGTTACGCAAGTGCCAGAGTTTGTCTTCGTAGGGTGAAGCGCCAGAAACGAGGAACGCGAGAGCCAGTGTGAGCGATCTTCGCACAGCATTTCAGCATACCGTGTGAGCCGGGAGTCAGTTCTTC
>JBJMGJ010000285.1:0-4393 GCA_045807965.1 Bryobacteraceae bacterium
AAGAAAGCGCAACAACTCGACGAGACGGAACACAGCATGTATCCGTTCATTGAGAAGTTTAAGTCGATTGGACAGGCAGTGGCGAAGTTTGGGCGACTGTAAACGACGACGGGAGAGGGCGAAATGAAAGCGGTGCGGCTACATGGTTATGGCGGCGTGGACCAACTGGTCTATGAGGATGTGGAAACGCCTGAGCCCAAACCTGACGAAGTCCTGGTGAAAGTTGCCGCTACCAGCGTCAATCCGATCGACTGGAAGATTCGAAGTGGAGCGGCGAAGGCCTACATGCCGCTGAGTCTTCCTGCGATCCTCGGACGCGATGTGGCCGGCACAGTGGTGAAAGTTGGCCCGAATGTTCGGAATCCGGAGCTCGGCCAGCGCGTGATGGGGCTTGTCAGCCAGAGTTATGCGGAATACCTCGTTGCTCGTCCGGAACATTTGACTGTTATCCCAGATGGACTCGAGTTGGAACCGTGCGCCGCGCTACCGCTCGTAGTCACCACGGGTGCGCAACTGATCCATCACATGCAATTAAGGCCCGGCGCCGTCGTGCTGGTAACGGGCGCCGTGGGCAGCGTGGGCCGGGTGGCTGTTTACTCCGCTCGCGCAACCGGTGCGCATGTGATTGCCGGGGTGCGAGCGTCCCAAAAGGCGGAAGCGAAATCTCTGGGCGCGGAGCAAGTTGTCGCCGTTGACACGCAAAGCGAGATAGGCGCGCTTCCCGAACTGGATGCTATTGCCGACACAGTGGGTCACGAAATGATCGAAAGATTGGTTTCAAAGTTGAAGGATGGCGGTGTCCTTGGGTCGGTATTTACGAAACTACCGTCCCTCGAAGGTAAAACCATCCGTGTTGAAACAATGATGGCGCGACCCGATGCTTCGCTACTGCGGCAAATGGCCGACGCGGTTCGCGACGGGAAGCTGGTAATCCCAATTGCAAGAAGAATGGGTCTGAACGAGGCGGCAGAAGCTCAGGAAATCGCGGAAGCTGGTTCAGCCGGCGGCAAAATCCTGTTATTGCCCTAAGCTAGATCTGCCACCCGGAGTTTTGCGACACTCAGGCTGGGCCTTCGGATAATGAGCGGATGTGCTCCAGCACTCGGGCGTGAATACGATGCACAATCGCATCAGACCACCAGCGCCAATACTCGGCCGGCCACAGCCCGTGTTGATACCACGAGGTTCCTTCGAGTAGAGTCCGCCCTCGCGGTAGGGGTGTGAGAGTGAATTGTCCTGCCTTCGACTTGTAGTATCCGGTCAGGTGCTTCGGATAGATCGGACCATAGAGTCCGGTTTCTTCCATGGAAGGCGGCGTCGAGATCACTCTAAATTTGAGAAGGTATGGCGGTTCCCAAGCGACCACACGTTCTACGACCGGACCGGTAGAAAGATCGCAGTAACGCGTGGCGCCCAAGCCCGTCCCTTCCAGGCGTGTTCCCTTCGGATACGCGACGCCCGTTCGTAGTACCCAGTCCGGCGATTGCGTTATGTCCGGAAACGCCACGGTGTATCTCCATACTCGCTGAGGAGGAGCGTTAATGATGAGACTGGTCCGGACGACATACACAGGCGGCTTTGCATGAGTGTCAAACCACACAGACATCGGGAGCAGAAGCACCATTGCCGCGGTTCGATTGTCTTCGTACCCTAAACAGCAATACGCAATCATGCTGCCCGCAACGCTCAACATGATGGCCGGGATAAGGGCCATTACGACGCAGATGATTCCTTCGACCCCGAGTGCAAGAAAAAAGCATGACCCGACAAACCCGGTCAGCGCTCCTGTCCCGATCGCCTCGCCGGCAGTTCGGGGGCGGAATGCCCATGAGGCAATTGCACCTGCGCAGAGCGGAACAGCTATGAAGATTGTCCAGCCGTAGATGCCGCGGTGGACCAACTCGATACTTGCCGAGACAACAAGCCCGAGGAGAACAAGCGCCATCCACGCTCGTGTTTTGGCCGCCATTTGCGCTTACCCTCCTGTCGCGATTTCAATCACCTCAACCACCGGCTTTCGCAGGGGCCGCATGAACGGCAGTGAAGAAAAGCGCACCAGGGTGGCGACGACCCGGCAGGCGATCGGCAGCAACTTCTCAGTTCTAGCCTGCTGAGGAGAGTCGTCAGTGACCCAGAAGTAGATTAAGCCCATTTGGAAGAACCACAAAACGATCGGCAGGTGAGGCCGAAGGTCTCTAGGGACCCGGAGGCCCGCCCCGTCTAGCAATCGTTGAAACAACGCAAGATCGGTATCTCGAATCGCCTTGGTTTCCGCGCTAAACGGCGAAAGCGGGTACTTGGGATCCGCGCCGTTGCGCAGAAGGGCCCGCAGAACATCTCGATTCGGCCCGAAATGAGACAGCTTGACTCGGATCAGCGCGCTCAAACCGGTTTCAAAACCTTTGGCTGTTTCAAGCGCCTCCGCAATCTTGCCCTGCATTTCATCGCAAGACCGCTGGTAGAAGTCGAGAACGATGGCGTCCTTCGACGGGTAGTAGTAGTAGGCCGCTCCGGTTGCCAGTTGTGCCTTTTCGGCAATTCGACGCATGGTCGTCCGGTCGAATCCTTCCTGCCTGAACAAATCGAGCGCCGTTTCGAGAATCTTGGCGGCGGTAGTTTCCGATTTAGAGCTGGATTGCGTGCTTGCCATTTTTGAACAGGTTCAACTACAGTTTTGGCGGAATTCGATGACATGTCAAGGATTTTTTGAACGCGTTCAACCCCTGTGGCGCTTCCGACGCGACAAGACTTCTATCACCCCGCAACGAGACCTGTATTTTAGGGAGATGGGCGTTACGGATTTCGCCATAGACCAGTTCCTCGAAGACTCCTCCGGGTACCGCGGCACTGCCGACCTACTACTCCAGCCGGCCACTGTGGCGGAACTTGCTGAAATGCTGGGAGAAGCCAACGGGAAACGCATCCCGGTCACCATAGCCGGCGCGGGTACGGGGCTGACCGGTGCGCGTGTTCCCCACGGAGGACTCGTGATTTCGCTCGCGCGTTTTCAGAAGCTCGAGATCACGAAAGGCTCGGCGCGATGCGGTGCCGGGCTCGCTTTGAGCGAACTACAGGTTCAAGCAGCAAAGAGCCGGCAATTCTTCGGGCCAAATCCCACCGAAAACTCGGCGTCGGTGGCAGGAATCATCAGCACCAATGCCGGAGGAGCACGCAGCTTTCGCTTCGGCGCTGTTCGCCGTCACGTACAGGCGCTTCAGGTCGCTTTCGCGGACGGTAGAACCGTGGAACTGAAACGTGGTGATCGAGTGGATTTCCCTTATCAAGTGGTACGCCAGCCGCAGACAACGAAGAATGCGGCGGGTTATTACCTTCAGCCGGATCTGGAATGGGTGGACCTGCTGGCTGGCAGCGAAGGAACACTCGGTGTGGTGACAGAGGCGGAACTCGCCCTGCTGTCCGAACCACCGGCAATTCTAAGCGGGGTCGTGTTTTTCGAGACCGAAGAACAAATGCTGGATGCGGTCGACGAATGGCGCCGGCTCGAAGGACTACGCCTCCTGGAGTCCATGGATGCGCGGGCGCTCGATCTGCTGAGGCCACAGTATCCAGACATTTCTCCACGCGCCCAGGCTGCTCTTCTCATCGAGTCTGATCTGTTATCGGAAGACGATGTCGAAGTGGACCGTTGGAGCGAACGGCTGGAGCGTGAAGGCTGCTTGGAAGACGAATCCTGGTTCGGTATGCAGGCTGCGGATCGGGAACGCTTCCGCGCCTTCCGACATGCCCTGCCCGCTATGGTGGTCGATAGAGCCAGGCATGGCAACTGCCGCAAGTTCGGAACCGACTTCGCCGTTCCTCTCGAACGGAACCGCGATCTTTACAACTATTACCGCGACCGCTGCGACGCGATTTTCCCGCAGCAATACACAATCTTCGGCCATATCGGGGATGCCAACGTCCACGTCAATCTACTGCCCGACACGGAGGAAGGCGCGATCAAGGCGGAAGCCTTAATGGAAGATTTCGCAGGTTATGTCGTCTCGCTTGGCGGTACGGTTGCTGCCGAACACGGCGTCGGAAAGCTCAAAACCAACCTTCTCAAATTGATGTACTCGGACCGCGAGTTGGACGCGATGCGTGACGTGAAGCGTCACCTTGATCCGAATTGGCTACTCGGCCGTGGCACCATCTTCGAGATGCCGGCGTAATGCGAGTACGGCTAGAAGAGCACAGCGCTTGTTGAAAGCCTATTGAGCTATCCGAACGAGCGACCACTGCTGGTTTGCGCCGCCCACAAACGTATACTGCTGAATCAATGCTCCCGCGGCAGTCGATCCATTGACAACATCCAGGGCCTTTCCGCTGCCTCGATTCAACAGCGCCGAAAAGCCACTGCTGAGCGCAATCGATTGCCATTGCTGATTCGCCCCGC
>JBJMGJ010000286.1:0-2440 GCA_045807965.1 Bryobacteraceae bacterium
AGCGATCTTATGACGAGCTTCGAACAGATTGCGAAACCAGTTTGCATTCAAGCACTCATCACGGAGACGGCCATTGAAACTCTCGATATGGCTGTTCTGCATCGGCTTCCCTGGTTGAATATGATGCATCGCGATCTTCCGATCCATGCACCAGGCCAGGAAGTGTCGCGAGGTGAGTTCGGGGCCATTGTCCATGCGTAGCGCTTTCGGACTTCCACGACGACTGATCACATCGTCAAGAACACGCGTGACTCGCTGACTGGCAAAGGAAGTATCGGCTTCCAAGGCCAGACACTCGCGAGTGAAGTTGTCGACAATGCTCAAGACGCGCACGGTGCGACCGGTCGCCAGCGCGTCACACAAGAAGTCCAACGACCACTCCTCATTCGGTGCGCTCAAGACTGGCTGGCTGACGCCGATTCGTACCAGCTTCTTGCGCCGGTTCCGCTTAACGCTTAGGCCTGCGGCGCGGTACACACGAAACAGCCGTTTGTGATTTATATGCATGTCTTCGCGCGCCAGCAACACGCCGAGCCGCCGATAGCCGAAGCGCGGCCGCTCGTACGCTAACTCCATCAATCGCTCGCGCAGCTTCCCGTCGCCATCCGGCTTCTGCCGATAGCGGCAACTCGATCGCCCTACACCGACCAGCCCGCAGGCTCTGCGTTCGCTCATACCGAACGTTTCCACGGCAAACCCTACATCTTGCCGTTGAGCTGCGAGCCCCCGCCGTTTTTTGAGATCACCGCTTTCAGTACTTCTTTGTCCAGGCTGAGATCAGCCACCAGATGCTTCAGCCGGCGGTTCTCATCTTCCAGGCTCTTCAACCGCTGAGCCTCGCTGACCTCCATGCCCCCGTATTTGCCTTTCCAGGTGTAGATCGTCGCCTCGCTGATGCCGTGCTCTCGAGCTAAATCTGAGACCTTCTGCCCGGCTTCATGCCGCTTCAAAATCCCGATGATCTGCTCTTCGCTGAATCGTCCCTTCTTCATTCCCTTCTCCTTGTTCCGAAATCCTAACTTAACTTCGGACCAGTTTCAGGGGTTCAGGTCAGTTCATATCTAGCTATTCAGTTCACCTAAATGTTCAATTTATGAAGTGGCTTGCCACTCGTGAAGCTCCTAGGGAATGTGTAAGAGGCCTGATTCTAATGCAGCATCGGTTTGGCACACCAACGATCAAGGCTATCGAGCAGGATTTTAGCTGGGATGCTGATCACGGATGTGGAAAGGTAGAACCACGGATCCCTACTATGGGCGAGGGCGCTTTCCGGTACGCACACCTCAAAATTCGCTCAGCCGTGTCTTGCTGTGAAAACCTTACCTGTTCCACAATGAGGAAGCGAGTCGGCAAAATCGGGGCGGTCGCCACGATATTGTGGAGCGCAGGTGTTTGCTAGCAGGCTGCTGAAAAAGGGATTTCGAACGAAGCTGTTGGGGCCGATCAAAAACAACTTCGCACAGAAACGTCGTATACGCGATTATTTGACCTTGTGTATACATTCGGAGACCCTTTTCTTCCGCTCTGCCGAGTTGTTAGAAAGCCTTTTTCAGCATCCTGTTTTAAGATAATGGCGTCGTTTTTAGCCTGATTCTGATACCCAATGCTGAGAGCATCCGTGCCGACCCGCTTCTTTCGCGGCTTGCCTGCTGGTGGTTTATTCGGTTCTCGACGGCTTCTCCAAAATTGTGCCCAGGTGTTCCCGTAGCGCTCCGTTGTCTCATTGAACGCTTTCGACAGGCCGCTCTCTGACTGATCGTTGCTCGCGGTGACTCTCGCAATAGACCAGCGCACTGCCAGCACGTTACCGCTCATCGCGGGCTTGCGAACGACCGTCCCGTCCGGTCTCTTGTAATCCTTGAACGCGAAGATCTTATCGATGTCGGTTTGGCAGAGCTTCGCTTGTGCAGCCTCCCTGTTGCGCCCAAGCTCCTCCATCATCTTCGTGAGCTTTGGTGCTCGTTGGCCAGTATCTCCCTTGTCGCGGATACTCTTGACAAGGTCTGCTCTGAGCCGACTCGCATGACCCCTTCGGATGATCTCCTTCGCGTGTCGGTAACCTTTACAAAGATTGTTCCACCAATGCGTCGCACGGCGCATCGACCGACCCAAATGAAAGGCCTGTGTCTCAGTTGGGTAGAGCCGATACTTGTAGTTCAGCTTCAGCGCATCCGGATTGTTGCTCTTTTTGGCTAAGCGAATACAAGGTAAATGTAACACGTGCAGTCAATTAGTGGGCAAGAATCAGTGTTCTCAAAACGAGTCGAGCGGCCTCGTCTGCTTACACAGGGCATAACTGTCATATGAGTCGTGCCTGAGTCCTCGGCCCCTCGATCATCCCGGCGCGGATCCCCTTACAAGTAGAAACAGTATGAGTGTGTTCGCCGGAGCAGAGCCAATGAACAAGGAAAAAGCGCTCCCGGTTAAAAAAAATGGAGCG
>JBJMGJ010000287.1:0-10956 GCA_045807965.1 Bryobacteraceae bacterium
CAGTCAGCGGCGCCCCGGAACCTTCATCCCTGCTGCTGCTGCTCGCCGGACTTCCCCTGCTTTGGCTTCGAAAACGAATCAAGCGCTCAGTACCGGGTCTCGCCACCCCAAGTTCAGGGGCACCGGAATGGTCCCAATCGAACAAATGGCTCTCCATGGCTTCGCCTTGGCTGAGCTTGCCATAAGCCCCATTGTGCAGGCGCTTCGAACGAATGAATGCCAGCAGGAAAAGAGTCGAAACAAAGCAAGTTCAAGCCAATTCGATGAAGTTCTCATGCTGTTACTCCAATAAGCGTTTTCGGCGATCTTGCGAATAGGTTCTAAATCGTTGAAAATATGGAGCGGGAGACGGGGATCGAACCCGCGACGTCCAGCTTGGGAAGCTGGCATTCTACCGCTGAATTACTCCCGCTCAAACAAAAACTTCGTTCTCTAAAGGCCCTGCCCGAAATCTATGCTATCGCACTCTATCCTTCCGTCCTAGAACTCTAGCCTAACTGCTTCCACCCGAAAGAGAAACAGAACTCCTGCCTCGCATCTCTACTGTAAAGATCGGGTGCAAACCCGGCTCTATCCACCGTTATCTTGCCTGAAAATATAGCGAAAGAAAAGCAAAGTTCCTTTTTCTCCGCTTGGGGCGAACGCCTCCAAGCGCTGAAAAATGTTCCGCCCGTCCTACGTATCGTCTGGGATTCCGGTCCCTGGGTCGTCGCGCTCGGATTGTTCTTCCGTATCCTTGTATCTCTCGTCGCGGCGGCAGCACCCAAAGTGGCCGGCTGGATCATTGATAACATCGCCTCCACCGTTCAGCAAAAACAAACTGCTTCCAACCAACTGTGGTTGCTCGTCGGGCTTGAGTTCGCGCTCGTTATGGCCTCGAATATCTTCGGCCGGGCCATCGATTATTACGATCGAGTTCTTGCCGACCGATACACCCGCCACGTCAGTATCCAGGTCATGGAACACGCGTCTGCTCTCGACCTGCAAGCCTACGAGAATCCCGTGTTCTATGACCGTTTGGAACGGGCTCGCGTTCAAGCGACAGATCGTCTCGGCATGATCCAGTCGATCGGCCGCCTTTTCCAGCAAGTCGTCACGACCGCAACCCTCTCGATAGCCATTCTTTGGTACTCACCTTGGGTGCTACTTCTGCTAATCGTTTGCCTCATCCCCGCGTTCCTGGGTGAAAGCCATTTCGCTTTCTTAAACTACGCCCTCAATTTCCGCCAAACACCGATCAAACGCGAACTCGATTACCTTCGCCAGGTGGGTGGCAGCAAAGAGGCTGCCAAGGAACTGAAACTGTTCGGGCTGAATACGTTTCTGACCAATCGCTTCACCAACTTATCCAACCAGATACTGGACGAAAACCTCAGCCTTTCGCGAAAACGCCTGATTGCGGCGTCGCTCCTCTCCTTTCTGAGCACGGTCGGATATTACAGCGCCTACGTCTGGGTCATATATCAGACCGTCACGGGAGTGTTGAAACTCGGTGACTTGGTGTTTTTGACGCAGGTCATCATGAACGCCTCGAACAACATCTCTCAGATCTTCTCCACGCTTTCGAGCATCGCGGACCAGGCGTTATTCCTAACAGACCTCCTGGCTTTTTTCGAGATGCAACCGACCGTTACCTCAAAGCCAAACGCTCTGCCCGCTCCCCGTCCGATCGCTCGCGGATTCGAGTTCGTTGACGTCTCTTTCCAATACCCGGGTACGGAGCGCCTGATCTTGGACCGGCTCAACTTTCGTTTGGAACCCGGCGAACGCATCGCGCTTATCGGGCAAAACGGCCAGGGCAAGACCACGATTGTGAAGCTGATCACCAGGCTGTACGATCCGACCGGAGGGCACATCCTGCTAGATGGGAGAGATCTCCGCGATTACGATATCGCGGATCTCTGCAGAGAAATCGGAGTGATCTTCCAGGATTTTATGCGATATGAGATGACCGCGCGTGAAAACATTGCGGTCGGACGTATCGAATATCTTTCCGATCTGGACCGGGTTCGGTCTGCAGCGGAGAAAAGCCTGGCCGACGGCGTCATCGACCGGCTGCCTAGAAAATACGAACAGATGTTAGGGCGAAGATTCGAGGGCGGCGTCGACTTGTCTGGCGGAGAATGGCAAAAGCTTGCTCTCGCCAGGGCTTACCTGCGCGAATCACAAATACTGGTTCTCGATGAGCCGACAGCCGCTCTCGATGCTCGTGCCGAGTTCGAGGTGTTCGAGCGTTTCAACGAACTCACGAAAGGAAAAATGGCTCTGTTCATCTCGCATCGCTTCTCGACTGTCCGCATGGCCGAGCGCATTATTGTGCTGGAAAACGGCGCCATTGCCGAAGAAGGAAATCACGACAGTCTCATCGCAATGGGAGGGCGGTACGCTGAAATGTTCGACCTCCAGGCCTCGAGCTATCGATAACGAATTCAGCTAAAATGCCTCAGCAAGAAACGCTAGAGTTAAAAGCGCCTCAGTTCGACTGGTCCAGCCTCAGCGAGCAGGACCGAGTAGATTTGCGCGAGGCTGCGGTCCGTGCGGCCCGCTCTGGTGGTTGGGTCTCCAGTAGTGGCCGTTCGACAAAGCCGCGCGAAATCTTCAAGCAAAGCTCTCGTGAGTTTTTTCGCTTGGAACGCGAGTTGTACGCGATGCGCTCCGGTGAGCCCCCTCTCGACCTTCGCGTTATTTATGATCATCTGCGTCTGATCCGGGCGTCCGTTGCCGACCTGGAGGACGCGATGAAATTCCTTTCAAAGCTCCCTCAGGTGCGCACGAGCGAGGAGCAAGCTGTTCCTCGCTCCATTGCGTTAGCGCGGGCGCTCATGGCGGCGAGAAAAGGCAGATTGAGTGTCCCTGCTTTCTCTTACTTCCTGGAGGCAGTGCAGGAGATTGAGCCGCTTGGATTGGCAGAACTCTGGGGGATGCTCCCGGCGCTCAAACTTGTTCTTCTCACGAATGTGACGCAGGTCGGATTTAAGGCGCTCGCCGATTTTCGCGCTAATCCGACCGTTCAGGCCGAGTATGGAGCGGACGATCTGATCCGCTCCCTTCGGCTGATAACCGATCTCGACTGGAAACGAACCATCGAGGATCTGTCGTTAGTCCATCGCATCCTTTGTCTCGATCCCGCGGGCGTGTATCCCCGCATGGATTTCGACAGCCGTGAGATGTACCGTCAGGCCATTGAGAAAATTGCGCCGCATTCTGATGTAGGCGAGATCGCATTCGCACATCGTCTCCTGCAGCATGCGCGTGACGCAAAGATTCCACCCGGAACCTCCGAGGCGCTACGGGATCGACTTCGTCACGTGGGGCATTATCTGGTCGATGAGACCGGGGGCCGTGAGTTTTTGCCCTCTGTTGGATATCGGCCGGGTCTCGGCACTCGCATTCAGCTTCTGTTCCACCGGTTCCCCGACGAAGTCTACATCATCGGAATCGAAATCATCACGTTGGTCACGGTTGTCTCTCTCATCATGAGCCTGGTGCAAAACCAGGATGCATTCGGGCTCATCATCGGCGCGTTACTTCTCATTATTCCAGCTACTCAAGCTGCCGTCGAACTGATGAACTATTTCGTCACGGCTGTGTTGACCCCGCGGCCACTCGCAAAATTGGACTTCAGTGAGGGGGTCGATCCAGGCTGCGCGACCATGGTTGCCATTCCCACATTGCTGATCAATGAGAGACAAATCCGCCAGCTTGTGGACGATTTGGAAGTTCGTTACCTGGTGAATCGTGACCCGAACATCTCGTTTGCGCTGCTGACCGACTTGCCCGATACGGCGGAGCCTTCGGGCGAGCAGGATGTCCGGATCGATCTGGCCGTCCACCTCATTGACGAACTGAATGAGAAATACGCCGCGGAGGCGAACGGCGGTTTTTATCTATTTCATCGACATCGTGTCTACAACCCGCGCGAGCGAGCCTGGATGGGATGGGAGAGAAAACGAGGCAAGCTTCTCGATCTCAACCAGCTGTTGCGTAAAGTAAACGATCCGTTTCCGGTCAAAGCCGGTGATTTTTCGCGCTTGCAGTACATTCGATTTGTTCTCACGCTTGATTCCGATACACAACTCCCGCGCGGATCGGCTCAACGCCTGATCGGGACCATCGCTCATCCACTGAATCGGGCCGTCATCGATCCCGAGCTGAATATCGTGAACATGGGGTATGGGATTCTTCAGCCCCGGGTCGGGATAAGCGTTCACTCTGCCACAAGGTCTCGCCTGGCGGCTATTTACTCCGGGCAGACCGGATTTGACATTTACTCGAGAGCTATTTCCGACGTTTACCAGGATCTCTATGGAGAAGGGATCTTCACGGGGAAGGGAATCTATGATGTAGACGCCCTGCGGCAGGTTCTCGAGCGAAGATTCCCGCGCAACGCTTTGTTGAGCCACGACCTTATCGAGGGCGCTTACGCCCGCGCCGGTTTGGTCTCTGACGTTGAGGTTATCGACGACTACCCGTCTCATTACAGTGCTTATAATCGCCGAAGGCACCGCTGGTTAAGAGGCGACTGGCAAATTTTCCGTTGGATCTTCGGCAAAGTGCCCGATGAATCGGGTCGGCTGGTAACAAACCCCATTTCGCTGATCTCAAAGTGGAAGATACTCGATAACCTCCGCAGAAGCCTTGTCGAGCCCGCCACCGCTCTTCTCCTCATCGCCGGTTGGTTCTATCTGCCAGGTTCGCCTCGCTTCTGGACGTTGACCACCGTCGCCCTTCTATTCCTTCCCATCTATTTCCGGCTCGTTTTCAACCTGCTAAGTGCGGCCTTTAAGAAGAAGTGGGATGTTGCCCGTGAGTCTTTTTCCGATTTTTTGACTTCTCATGTCAGCATCTTCCTGAACATTGCGTTCCTTGCCCATCAGGCGCTGGTAGCTCTCGATGCAATCTTTCGCACGATCATTCGCAGCACCATTACTCATTCTCGGTTGTTGGAGTGGGAGACGGCCACCGAAGCCGAACTGGGGCTGAAGAAACGTACACCGGTGGATACCTACCTGGATTGGATTCCGCTGATCGCGTTGCCGTTGGGTTTCGGACTTTACAAGCGGCCGGAGGCGCTCCCCTATGCGCTTCCTTTCGTTCTGTTGTGGTGCTTTTCAAAACTCATCTCAAATTGGTTGAACAGTTCGCCTCACCCGGAGGACTTCGATCTCAGTGTGAAAGACCGCGCATTTCTGCGCGAAGTGGCCCTGCGGACATGGCATTACTTCAGCAAGTTCAGCAACGAGAGCAACCACTGGTTCATCCCCGACAACGTTCAAGAGGAGCCCTACCGCATTGCAGAACGGATGTCGCCGACCAATTTCGGATTCCTTCTGAATGCCCGGCAGGCGGCCGTGGAGTTTGGCTTCCTGACTGTCTCTGAATTTGTCACGCTTACCGAGAACACGTTGAATTCAGCATTGTTGTTGCCCCGTCACATGGGTCACTTTCTGAATTGGTACGACAACGTTTCCAGAAAGCCTCTTGGGGAACAGTTTGTTTCGAGCGTTGATAGCGGCAACCTGATCGCTTCCTTGTGGAGCCTGAAACAAGGCTGCCTCGAGTTGATGCGGGAGCCCGTTCTGCGTCGCTCCACGCTGCAGGGGCTGGAGGACCATCTTTCCCTCGCCGGCTCTCAGCTCAGAGGGCCGGTCCATAAACTCGTAGGTCTTCCGACCGTGGATGAAGGTTTAGCTAAGCTATTCCTCATCCCAGACCCGGTCTCGCACATGTCGGGGACTGATCCGAATTGGACTGGCGAACTGCAGCGTCGTTTCCGCGCTGTTGAGCAAGAGGTGCGAGACTTCGCGCCTTGGCTACTCCCCGAGTATGAGCCACTTCGCAAATTGGGAAAGACGAAACTTGAACTGCCGCCCTCCTCTCCCGTGTCCAGCAAGGCTGCCGCAACCTATAGAGGTCTGCAAAGCAAGCTCAAGGATTTGGTCGCCCAGTCGAGTTCGCCTACTCCTGTGGTAGATCTTTGCCTGAAGCTTCAGAAGGACTTGAACGCTTGTCACGACAAGCTCGTACAGCTGAATGCCAGATTGAAGAGCATAACGGCTGTATGCGAGCAGATGGCCCGGGAGATGAGCTTTGAGCCCCTAGTGGATGAGGGGCGGCGGCTGCTCTCAATCGGCTACGACGTGAAGAAGGGCGAGCTGAACAAATCCTGCTACGACCTGCTTGCGTCTGAGTCGAGGACCGCGACCTTTATTGCCGTCGCAAAAGGAGAAACGCAACAGGAAAGCTGGTTTCGACTCGGCCGTCAGCATACGTTATGCGAAGGCGAGAATGTTTTGATTTCCTGGACCGGCACGATGTTTGAGTATCTGATGCCGGTTATCTGGGAGAAATCTCATCCGGAGACGTTGCTTGACCGTTCCGTCCGTGCCGCGGTCAGAGTGCAGCAGGCGTACGCTAAATCCCGCCACGTACCATGGGGGATTTCAGAAGCTGCCTACAGCAAGCGTGACGAAGAAGAGAACTATCAATACTCGGCCTTCGGCGTGCCGGGCCTGGCTCTAAGCGTTGCGCGCGAAAGTACGCTTGTGATCTCGCCCTATTCGAGTTGCCTCGCCCTGCTTGTCGATCCAGCCAGTGCCGTTGAGAATCTAATCGGCATGGCGAAGCGAAAGTGGCTCATGGACTATGGATTCTACGAATCCATCGACTACGCTTTAGAGGCCAATTTCCTCGGTCGGCGCAAATACGAGCTGATCCGATGCTGGATGGCCCATCACCAGGGCATGAGCCTGGCCGCCATCTGCAATCTGTTGCACGAAGCTCCGTTCCAGCGCTGGTTCCACGCCGAGCCGTTGGTTCAGGCCAGCGATCTCATTCTTCAGGAACGCCCGTTGCGCGTGCGAGCGATCTCCGACAAGCAGCCCAGGAGAGTCCTCTCGTTCGCGCGCTCTGCGTTTCGCATGGCAGGCGCGCGATCGAAGGCTTCCGCCTGATCCGGGTTTTAGCCTAAACTTTCGAGAACCTGCCGTGCTGCGCGAGCACCGGTCGCTCTTGCTCCATGTACGGTTCCGCCGTGACCATTCAATTCTGTAGCTTCCCCTGCGAAGAACAGAGTTTGCTCTACCGCCGCCTCCAGCGGACTCCTTTTTCTAAGCGCCCCGGCACGGACGTAGCTGTAAGCTCCGCGAGAAAAGGGATCGCTGTGCCAGTCGTGGTAATGCACGGCCTCAAGCTGTTCTTCTAAGCGGCTGCGTACCGCTCCAGTGATCCTCGAAAGGTCCCCGAGTGCGCGCGAAACAATCAAGGACTTCGGCTGGCCGAGCAATTCGTCCGTGTGCGGCCCGGCGCTCCACGCCGTAAGTAGCGGAGTCCTCATGGGAAGGGTCGTCCACCACGTGGGGAAATATTTTTCGTTCGAGAGCCAAAACCCTGTATCGGACAGTTCGTGTTGTTCCTCCCACCAGGCCTCTTTGAATCGGAATACGAGCCGGGTGACATTCCCGCATTCAAGACTCTCGAGCGCGGTCATGATTTCGGTCGGAATCGGGTCGAACTTGATGTTTGCCGCAGAGGAATCGGGACTCCTCAGAACACCCAAAGGAAGGGTGATAATGACACGCCGCGCTTTCACCTCCGTGCCAGAGTCAGTCAGGGTAGAACGGGCTTCGATTTGAGCGTGTCCGGGTTTCCAAGTGATGCGCGTCGCTACTGCGTTGAGCCGCATGCGAGCGTTATTGTTTTGAGAACGCTGAAGCAACGCATGCGCAATTTGGTGGTATCCGTTCGCAAACCGAAAGTTTCGGTCGCCATCGATCTTCTCGGCCGCTTCGGCATCCTGCGCCAGGGAGGCGACGCTAATGATTTCTTTATGTGCGGCATTGAATCCCTCAACATAGGAGATGGCCAAATCTTTGACTGCTTGCGGCTGCTCAACTCCTTGGATGAAGTCAAAGAAGCTTCGGTCCACTCCGTTTTTAGCAACCTGCTTCATCTCTTCGGTGACTTCATCTATCTGCTCCCAGGCGTCGGTGGAACTATCCACTTTCCCATTCCGGAGATGAACTGATCGTTCCTCGCATTCGTAAACCGCCAGATGTGAATCGCGAACCAGGCTCCATGTCTCGGGGGGACGACCGTGGATGAACTCAGGCCCTAACTCAATGGGCAAAGACGAACCAGGATCATTGACCGTCAATATTCGTCCGCCGATGCGGTCGCGAGCCTCGAGGCACAACACGCGAACGCCCTTCCCGGCAAGATCGGCGAACGCGGTGAGTCCGGCAATTCCCGCACCCACAATCAGTACATCGCAATCCAGCTTTTCCATTCTGGCTATTCGATCGCTTCGAAGAATCCGTTTTCACGATTTTTGCGCACCCGCCCGGCCGCAAAGCAATAGCCGTTCATTGCAACATAAACGCCGTGAGTTAAAGTCTGGCTGAATGCAAGCGCACTCCCCAAGTTGAATAGTCCGTCCGAGCTGCCGAATTTGTAAGGGATCATGGCGCCGGTCAACACAATCACCTTCTCCAGCGCCGCGCGTTCGAGCGCTCTTGCTGTGATTTCCATCGTATCTGTACCGTGAGTGATAACGATGCGCATTTCAGGAGCCGTGCGACAGCGCTCGACTATCATCTCGCGATCAGCGTCGGACATATCCAGGCTGTCGACCATCGTCAGCGTTTCAAGCTGTAGGGGAAGTCTGCAGCGCGCCAGGGCCAGCATCTCGCCTACATGAGAATGTTTGAAGAAGAGGCGGCCGTTGATCTCGTCATATTCCTTATCGAAAGTTCCGCCGGTGGCGAAGACCCGAATACCCGGTTGCGATAAAAAGCTCACATGCACATTCTGGAACAGGAACTTCGAATGGGCGTTGAGTAGCCATAGAAATCAGCCAGTCACATTACGATAGGCAATCAGGCACCGGTCAGCTGTCTCCAATTCGGGATATTTGTCACCTTCCTGCTCGATCAGGTAATATTCGACGCCGCCTTTGTTCTGCGCTGCGGAGAGGATCTTCTTCCATGGGGCTATTCCTTCCCCGAACAGAGCTTGGAATCCCTTTTCCTTCGACCAGTCTTTTAAGTGCACGGAGCGCGTTCGCCCTGGATGATTGTTGATCCAAGCGACCGGGTCCCCTCCTGCCTCTAAGCAGTGACCCACATCCAGCTGCAGCATGATGGCCTTGTCAGTATTCTCCGCAAGAATTTGCATGGGAAGCTTGCCATCCACGAGCTTCCACTCTGCCGCGTGATTGTGGTACCCGGCACGCAGTCCCGCGCGCCGCATGACGCTGTTCGCTTTATTCAGCAGGTCTGCCAGTTGCTTCCATTCGTCGGCCGCGGTTACTTTACCGCCGCTGGCCAGGACTATGTAATGAGAACCCAGGATTTTGTTCAGGTCGATGGTGTGCTTTAGGTCGTCGCCGCTGAACACCTTTTTGTCGTTGTGCGTCGAGTAGCACTTCAGGTTCAGACGGTCTAGCTGTGATCGAATCTGCTTGGCGCGTTCCGGCGTCCAATCGGCGTAAACGCTGTGGAACTCGACACATTCGTAACCCATGCCGGAGATCGCCTCGAGCGTATTAATTTCGTTTTTTTTGAACTCATCTCGAACTGAGTAAATCTCTAAACCGATGGGGATTCGCTTTGCCGCTTGGAGTGGTTTGAACGAAAGAGACGAAGCACTGAGAACTGAGAGCGCCGTTCGTCGGCTGACTTGAAGTCTCTTCATCGTTTGAACCGCACCATATCACAGCCCTGGGACAATCTCGATGGTACCGGGGCATGTAACCATAGTACGGATTCACATGAGTGCGCCGACCCAAAGCAACACAGCTTATAAAAAGCGCCTGATCAGTGCCATGCTCCAGGAGTCGGCGCTGCACAACGTGTCCGTGCCTGCGCCGAAGCCGGCTAAAACCTGGTCTTTCAAGTTCGCGTCTGGAGTGGCCGGCCTTGCTTTACTGTCCGCAACCGCGGTATTTCTAATCCTTTTTCATCGCGACGCTTCACGGAATAGAACAAGTACTCTAGTGGGCGTGTCTGAACAGAAAATGGCGGCTTCTTCCGGGCCGGCGGAGGCGCCGATTGCTCACGACGCAGCCAAGGCCTCCGTAGCACCGGTAACTGCTGCCCCTGACGCGCGAGCTTCTGTCAGTCGCGAATCTTCTGCTCCAGTGTCATTTGAGTTCAAGCTCACCCGGTCGCGCGCTTACCAGCACATTGGGACAATCGAGATGCGGTTGTTACGAATGAATTTGAGGCGACGCACCTGCGACGTCGCGGTCCGACTCGCTGACGGTCAGACTTTGCAAAAACGGGCTCCATTGAATAAGCCGGTTCAGCTCAGATCAGCGCTCTCGTCCGAAGTTTTCGAGCTTTCGATTTCCACCATTGCGCGCGACTCTGTCACAGGAACTCTTTCCCCGTTGTCCGCGGCTTCGAATAAGGCCGAACAGCGGCCATAGCTTAGTATGCTTGCCGCTGGACGAATCGGTTCGTCTACGGGCGATTCATCCACTTCTCGTACTCGCGCGTATGCCGAGACGAAAGAGGAACCTCGCGCCCGGCAATAAACATTCGCTTGATCGTGGTTTTTGCTTCCAGCGGATCGCCGTCGGTGAGGATCAGATCTGCAAGTTTGCCTTTCTCCAGCGAGCCGATCTGATTACCGACGCCCAGGATCTCCGCACTGTTGATGGTCAAGGCTTTTAATGCTTCTTGCTTAGGCAATCCGAATGCTGCCGCTTGGGCTGCTTCGAACGGCACGTTGCGTGCGAATTCAACATCGAACGTCCCAAAGCAGAACTTCACGCCAGCTTTATAGAAGTCATTCGGCAAAGTGTACGGTGCATCATACGGGTCGTCATCCCGCATAGGCAAATCTAAAGTTTTGCTGAGTACGACGGGTATACCCTTCTCTTTCAAGAGAGCGCCAGTCGAACCCATTTCTTTCGGGTCCGCGATGATGACCTTGATCTTTTCCGCGCCTGCG
>JBJMGJ010000288.1:0-14722 GCA_045807965.1 Bryobacteraceae bacterium
AAAAGCTCCGAGTACTCCACTCGGAGCTTTTTTATTTTAAGCAGGCGAAACCATCTTTTCCGGCTTCATGTGGCGATCGAACTCTTCTGCGGTCAGGACGTTCAGTTCGATAGCAGCTTCCTTAAGACTCAAGCCCTTCTGGTGCGCCGTTTTGGCGATCTTAGCAGCTTTGTCATATCCGACGACCGGGTTGAGAGCCGTTACTAACATCAGGCAACTATCGACGTATTGCTGGGTCCGCTTTCGATCAACCTCAATCCCGATCGCACAGTGCTCTGTGAAGCTGTGGCAAGCATCAGACAACAACCGTACCGAATGGAGGAAGTTGTAGATCATCACGGGCTTGAACACGTTAAGTTGAAAGTTGCCTTGGGAACCCGCAAATCCAATCGCTGCGTCGCTCCCGAAAACCTGCACGGCAACCATCGTCATTGCCTCGGATTGGGTGGGATTGACCTTGCCGGGCATGATGGACGAGCCCGGCTCATTTTCAGGAATGGTTAACTCGCCGAGCCCGCAGCGTGGACCGGATGCAAGCCAGCGGATGTCGTTGGCTATCTTCATCAATGCACCCGCCAAGGTTTTCAGTGCGCCGCTTGCGAACACCAGTTCATCATGTGCCGAGAGCGCGGCAAATTTATTCGGATGAGAGCGGAAGGGCAAGCCAGTAAGCTCAGCCAGCTTCGTGGCAGCTCTCACGGCGAATTCGGGATGCGCGTTGAGCCCCGTGCCCACGGCTGTACCACCGATGGCTAAATCGTAGAGTCCGTCCAGCGCCACGCGTAGCCGCTCAAGATTTCGATCCAGCAGAGAGACCCATCCGGACATCTCCTGTCCCACTGTGATCGGCGTTGCGTCTTGCAAGTGCGTACGGCCAATCTTCACGACATCTGCAAACTCCTCCGCTTTTGCATTCAGAGCGGACCGCAACTCTTGGACGGCTGGAATCAGTTTGTGGTTTACTTGCGCCGCCGCCGCTATATGCATGGCGGTGGGGAAGGTGTCGTTCGATGACTGAGACATGTTAACGTCATCGTTCGGGTGTACCGGCTTCTTGCTGCCCTTCACGCCGCCGGCCAACTCGATCGCCCGATTTGAGATCACCTCGTTCGCGTTCATGTTGGTTTGAGTACCGCTGCCCGTTTGCCAGATACGCAGCGGGAACTCGTCGTTCCAGGTTCCTGCGATCACTTCGTCCGCGGCTTGCGCGATCAGCCTGGTTTTCTCCTCATTGAGCTTACCCAGATCTTGATTTACCAGGGCGGCTGCTTTCTTGAGGATCCCGAACGCACGAATCAGTTCAGGCGGCATTTTGTCTTCGCCAATATCGAAGTGCTTTAGCGACCTCTGGGTTTGAGCGCCCCAATAGCGGTGGGAGGGCACCTCGATCAAACCCATGCTGTCTGATTCGGTACGAGTCGAAACGTTCATGTTTCCTATTGTGTAATGTGGCCCGGCCAAATAGGAACCGGAGTTCAGCTTGCTAGATGACTGTTTTGCCGTCTGCAGTTGTCCTGCGTTCCAGAACGGCTAAGATTTTGGCCAGGAGAACTTCCTGCGCTGGCGGCGGAGCAGCAGCGACGAGCCTGTTTCCAAACCGTGAGAACGGGAGGACGATCAGGAAATAAAGCCCGGCGGCCTTAATTAGAAAGCTGATCACGGCGTTAATGAAATTTCCAATTCCGATCCCGTACGGCTTTATGGCGGAGAAATCCGGCTGCCCGCCGAGTAGCCCAATGATCGGAGTGATGATGTCTTTGCTTAAAGAGTCAATGATGCCTGCAAAGGCGACTCCGATGATGACACCAACCGCAAGGTCGATGACATTGCCGCGCGAGATAAATTCCTTGAATCCCTTTAACATTCCCAAATAGTACATCAGAAACAGTACGTATAAGCGGATTCACTCAGTCGGATGCTTGCTTCTGTACTAAGTTATTGAAGCTCGAGTTTGGAGATGAAGCGGAGCGGTGCTGATTTCCTATGGCTACACTCGGATGGAGCCATGAGCACTCCCAGCAAGCCTTTCCAGCCTTATGTTTCGGAAAACGTGCAGATGCGCGAACTCACATGGCGCGCTTTGCTCCTCGGCCTCGCCATGACGGTGGTGCTCGGGGCGGCTAATGCGTATCTCGGCCTTCGGGCAGGAATCACAATTGCCGCGACTTATCCTGCCGCGGTGATCAGCATGGCGGCGATGCGCGCCTGGCGCGGTTCTCTGTTGGAAGAGAATATCTCGCGAACCAGCGGATCAATCGGCGAGGGGGTGGCGTCCGGCGCCATCTTCACCATCCCGGCTTTCCTGATTGCGCGCGCGTGGCCATCCTTCAGCTTTGCCGATGCTTACTGGAAATCCACAGTCCTGATGCTGGTCGGTAGCGTACTCGGCGTGCTGTTTATTTCTCTGGTCCGGAGAGTGATGGTAGAAGATCCCGAGCTGCCCTTTCCCGAATCGATCGCTGCAGCGGAGATCCACAAGGCAGGGCAACGCGGCGCGGAAGCCGCAAAATACCTTTTCTGGAATATCGGCGTAGGCGGCATTGTGTTTCTGCTAAGCCGGGTGGGGCTGTTTGCCCCAGATGCTGAGCTTCCCTTCTCAATGGGAAGGCTTGGGATCACCAAGCTCCGACTCGGAGCGGGCGGCTCGCCCAATCTGCTTCCGACCGGCGGCATTTCGACGTTTGCCGCGCCTAGTGTGAGCCCGGCCTATCTCGGCGTCGGCTACGTCATCGGGCTACGCCTGGCCGCTCTGCAATTTTCGGGTGGCGTCCTTGCCTGGGGGCTGATGGTTCCTCTGCTCATCTATTTCCTCGGCCCTCAACTCCATCAATTTCTTCCGGCGGGAGCGCCCGACGAATCCTGGAGCGGCCTGTCGGCGGGCGTGTGGCGTTTCATCGTGCGTCCGATCGCGGTCGGCGGAATGCTGGTGGGAGCGGCGTACACACTGTTCCGGATGAAGGACAGCCTGCTCTCCGGCATGGCGCGCGCGATTGGAGATCTGAAGCAAACGGCCGAGCAAACGGCGGCTCTAAGCCGGACCGAGCGTTACATGAGTTCGAAACTTGTGTTTACTCTCATCGGCGTCGTTTTTCTGGTGATGATTGCGCTCTACGTCTATTTTTCCGGCAACTTCATCAGCGGCTTCGTTGCCGCACTCACCATGCTGATCCTGGGATTCTTCTTTGCCACGGTCTCCGGCAGTTTGTGTGGGATGATCGGCTCTTCGAATAACCCGGTCTCAGGACTCACTATCTCGACCTTGATCATCGCGGCGCTTCTCATGGTGGCGCTCGGTGTTTCGGGCGCTGGTGGAGTTGCCGCCGTGCTAGGCGTGGCGACGGTGGTCTGTGTTTCTTCCGCAGTCGCGGGAGAGCTGCTTCAGGATTTCAAAGTCGGCTTTATTCTCGGCGGTACTCCGCGCAACATTCAGATTGCGGAACTAATTGCAGTTGTTGTCGCCAGTCTGATCATGTACTTTCCTTTGGTTCTTCTGCACGAGGGAAACATAAGAGCGGGCGGAACTGGTTTTGGCGACCGGCAACTTCCGGCTCCGCAAGCAGGACTGATGGCGTTGCTTGCACAGGGAATCGTCGGCGGCGACATGCCTTGGCCGCTTGTAATCGTTGGGATGCTGATGGGAGCGGCTTTGATCTGCATGCAAGTGCGCAGTCCGATGTTAGTCGCGGTGGGAATGTATCTGCCCTTCGAAACGACCTTCGCGATTTTCGTTGGGGGAGTGATCCGCTCCATTTCGGACGTGATCGCACGAAGGCGGCAACTGAACGAAGCACAAAAGGCGCGCGTAGAGAATGCGGGCGTGCTCACCGCCTCGGGCTTGATCGCGGGTGAGGCGATCCTCGGTTTGGTCTGGGCAGCCCTTCAATTTACGCCACCAAGCGTCAGAGAACACCTGCAGATTATTCGGCAACCGATGTACTCGATCGGACTCGCCGTACTTGTCGCCCTCGGCTGGATCATGGTCTATTTCCCGCTCCGGAGCGCTGGGCGCGCAGATGAGCCGGCACCTCCGGCCAGTATTGTCTAGCGTCCCCCGGCATAGTCACAGATGATCGAAAGAAGTATTCTGTCGACGCAGAGTCCCTTAACTATCTCCATACCAGCGACTTAGATCGGTTCATTCGGTGCGCCTTCGCGAATGGAGGCGAGGACGCAATATTCAGCACGCTTACAGTTGGGCAAGAAAGATTACTGGAGGCGGATTGCGATCTCAAACCTTATCCGCACGCACCAAGCGTGCCATTGCCCAACCGAGTTCAGGCGGCATCGGGGCGGACCTGCGCGGGCTGCTGATCGGGCAGGATGATGCGGTGGAAGCAATCGTGCCGTTCATACAGATGCACCAGGCTGGACTCTCGCCTGAGGGGCGACCGATCGGAGTGGTTCTCCTGCTCGGACCGACTGGGACGGGCAAAACGCGAACGGTGGAAGCGCTGGCCGAAGTCTTGCACGGAAGCGGCAAGAACCTGCTCAAGGTTGACTGCGGTGAATTCCAGATGGAGCACGAGGTGGCAAAGCTCATCGGCGCACCTCCCGGATATCTGGGTCACCGCGAGACGCAGCCGATGCTGAGCCAGGGCAAGCTGAACGCTGTTACTTCCGAACACAGCGATATTTCGATCGTGCTTTTCGACGAAATTGAAAAAGCGGCGCCGTCCATGACTCGCCTGCTTCTTGGAATTCTCGACAAAGCCACTCTCCGTCTGGGTGACAACACAACCGTGAACTTCGAGCGCACGCTGATCTTCATGACAACGAATCTGGGCGCTAAATCAATGCAACGGGTGAGTCGACCCGATTTTGGATTCGAAGCCATGGTGCCGCCCAGAGCCATGCCCGAGGATTCGCGGCTTCAAAGCGTCGGAATGGCAGCTGTTCGCAAACGGTTTGCTCCTGAATTCGTGAACCGCGTTGATTCCGTTGTGACGTACAAGCCGTTAACGCATGGCGCCTGCGACATCATCCTCGATCAGATTCTTAAAACTTTTGGCGAGCTGATCAAGAGTCGCCTGGGCTTGCGAAGCTTTAAAGTTCAATGCACCAGCTCTGGGCGGAGCTTGCTTCTCGAGAACGGAATCAGCACAGAATTCGGAGCGCGAGAACTGAAGCGTACGGTACAGCGAAACTTTATACAACCCGTTGCGGCGCTTGTTGCGGAAGGCCAGATTCCCGCGGGTTCGACAGTCATTCTCGACGCCAAAGGCGGAGACTTTTCCATCCTTCTCAGGCAGTAGCTACTGGCCCTGCCATCTCACTGACTGAGTGGCGGACGAAGACCCTGGAGCCTCAACCTCCAGGGTCAAGTCTACTCGCGGTGTCGAGTTCTCTATCTCAACAGCGCCAAGACGTAGCTCATCCAAGCCAAGCTGAATGGTTTCATCTGCCATTCCCTCCCTTTTGATGACGAGCCGGGCTCCGGATGCCTGATCGAAAGCTCTGGATGCGTTGTTCCAGCTGATGCGCAACCCGGGTCCTTCGCGCGATGCCCTGAGATCCAGTTCATCCGACCGTAGTAGCGGGATGCCTCTTCCAGTCCTGGAACCTTGCAAGATCACAGAAATCAGCGCGACCACGATCAAGGCGGCCACTGCCATCCAGGCGCGCTGAACATTTCTCTTCGGGATGGGGCGCTGTTTTTGAACCGGTCGCGGGACCACGGGCTCCAGTTCCACTTCCGGAAGCAGCTTAAACTCTCGCTCGTCAAACCTAAACTCCCGGACCGAAGGATCCGCAGGCAACTGCCGGTTCTGCCCCACGAAGAACGCAGCGGAATGCGGCTCGCTCCCCTCAACCAGAAGCAGAACACAAACAGGCTCGCTGAAGAGGCTTGCAATTAACCCGCGGTCAGCAAGAGATGGCCGCAGCGCACCGGCGCGCTTGTGACTGCGAAATAATCCCACGACCGATCTGCCGGTCTCTCGCGCGCGTAGTCTCACCTCTTCTACTCTGTTTTCCTGGCTCGGATCAATGATGAAGGTGGACGCGTCCGCATCACTCCTTCCGATCATCTCGACATCCTCTACTCGGAGTGTTGGTGAGTACGAATTTGGCAGAGAGCCGACGAGTGCCCCCCCAATCTCGGCAGTTCCCGCCGGGGCCGACGAAAGCAGATTCCGAATTTTCCCGACCAGATTTAATTTGAGTTCGATTGCGTAGGGAGCACTACTCGGCCCCCATCGGACGTAGAGCGGCGCCTCACTCCCCTCCGGCACGTTTGGCGTGGGCTGCATGTGCAGATCAGGTTTCACCATGGAAGAACGCTAGAATTCCTAGTGTTTGGCCGGCACACTTTATCTTGTCGCAACACCGATAGGCAATCTGGAAGACATCACACTTCGAGCCCTTCGCATTCTCCGCGACGAGGTTCATATCATCGCCTGTGAGGACACCCGGCAAACTCAAAAGCTGCTTACGCACTTCGACATCCGAAAACCCCTTATCAGCTACCACGAACATAATGAGACGACACAAACCGAGAATATAGTTCGCGCACTTTCTCAAGGCGAATCAGTTGCGATCGTCAGCGATGCGGGAACTCCCCTCGTCTCAGATCCAGGGTATCGTGTCGTAACTGCCGCTATTGCAAACGGCTACCGGGTAGTGCCGATTCCCGGCGCATCCGCCGTCTTAGCGGCACTCGGCGGCTCCGGCCTGTCAACCGACAGCTTTCAGTTCGTCGGTTTTCTCCCACCCAAATCCGGCGCTCGGCGCAAGGCTCTGGAATCGTTCCGGAATGAGCCCTCGACCGTGATTGCGTACGAAAGTCCTCATCGCATACTCGAGTCGCTCGAGGACATCAGTCAGATCCTCCGTGAGCGTCAGATTGTGCTCGCGCGGGAACTAACCAAGCTCCACGAGGAGTTCCTGCGCGGAACGGCACGGTCCATCCGGCAGGAATTGGAGTCGCGTGGGACGCCCAAGGGAGAGATGACGCTGGTCATCGGCGGAGGTACTGAAACGGCGGAGATCACCGATGTAAAAGCCGAAGTGGAGAGGCTGACCGCCGAACTCTCGCTCGATCGCATGGAAGCGATTAAGTTTGTAGCAAAGCAGATGGGATTGCCGAAGCAGGAGGTCTACCGGCGCGTTGCGGGGCCGGGCAGCAGTTCGCGGGACAGACGTCGTGATTAGGTCCGAATTCGCCGATCGACAACTTGGGTTCGTTTGGAAATATCCGCTCCCGGACCAAATGCACAATCATTTGCACGAAGGCCGGATGCGTGCCGACTGTTTTCGCCCGGACCATGCTCATCCCGAGTTCCGCGGCAAGTTCGGCCGCCTCGGCGTCGAGATCATAGAGAATCTCCATGTGATCCGAAAGGAATCCGAGTGGCGAGACCAGAACACGCCTGACGCCTTCGCCCGCCAACTTCCGTAGATGGTCGAGAATATCCGGCCCCAGCCAGCGCTGAGTCGGCGGGCCGCTCCGGCTCTGGAAAACCAGATCCCAATTAGTCAGTCCCGTTCGCTCCGCAACCAGTCGCGTGGTCTCTCGAAGCTGTCGCTCGTAATTACTCGTTTCCGCCATGGCCGCGGGTATGCTGTGAGCCGTCGCAACGAGTTTCGGTTGTTCACCGTTTCCGGGCGCGAATTCGAGAAGAGCTTCGGCAGCCCGCGCCGCGCAGGCATCAATGAACCCAGGATGGTTATAGAAGACACGAAGCTTATCTACGGTGGGCGCCCCTTCCCCTGTTTCGGCTTGTGCGGCCGCGATGTTCTCCCGATACTGCCGACAGCCCGAATAGGAGCTGTATCCCGAAGTCACGAATGCCAAAGCATTCTTGACGCCATCCTTGCGCATGGCCAGCAACGCATCCGGCAGGTATGGCTGCCAATTCCGATTGCCCCAATAAACAGGCATCTCTATGCGTTGATTCTTCAGTTCAGCTTCGAGAGCGGCAATCAGAGCCCGATTCTGATCATTGATGGGACTTTTTCCACCGAAGTGGTAGTAATGTTCAGCAACGTCCGCCAGCCGCTCACGAGGAATATTGCGGCCTCGCGTTACGTTCTCGAGAAACGGCATAACGTCTTCGTTACTCTCGGGGCCGCCAAACGAAACAACTAATAAAGCGTCGTAGTTCGTCAAAGCGGCAACTCCGTAATCCTGTGCAGCTTCAACATGTTGGTCGATCCCCGAAGACCCACTGGCTGGCCCGCCACAAAAACGATGTTCTCGCCCGCTTTGACCCGCCCGGTATCGACGAGAATGCGCTCCATCTCATGTAGCATCTGATCCGTCGAATCCATCGGAGGTGTTACAAGCGAGTGCACTCCCCAGACGATCGAGAGCTGACGGGCCGTCACATCTGAGGACGTGAACGCGTAAATAGGGACCGGTGGCCGATTTCTCGCGAGCAATCGAGCGGAGGTGCCCGTGCTGGTGCCGACCGCCAGGGCGACCACGCCAGCGCAGCGCGCCGAATGGTAAGCGGCGTCCGCGATAATCTCCGGGATCGAGAGTTCCTGGTTCAACCATACGTCGGGAAAATCACTGCGCATTGACTTTTCAGTCTCAGCGGCAATGCGCGCCATGACCTTCACAGATTCCACGGGATACTTTCCAGCGGAGGTTTCGGCCGACAACATAACCGCGCTTGTTCCGTCGTAGATCGCATTCGCGATGTCACTTACCTCGGCGCGTGTCGGAATCGGGTTCTCGATCATCGATTCGAGCATCTGAGTAGCCGTAATCACAAATTTGCCGCAACGTCTGGACTTTTCGATAATGGTCTTCTGGATGAACGGCACCTTCTCGGGCGCCATCTCCACCCCTAAATCTCCCCGCGCCACCATGACCCCGTCGCACTCTTCGAGAATCGAATCCAGATTCTGCCAAGCCTCAGGCTTTTCGATCTTCGCAATAACGGGTTGCTTCGCATCCACATCTTCCAGAAGATGACGCAGGCGCAAAACATCGCGCGCGCTTCGTACAAACGAAAGCGCAAAGAAGTCTACGCCCAATTCGACGCCGAAGTGCGCATCCGCGATGTCTTTTTTCGATATAGAGGCAGTGCTCACCGAAACGCCAGGCAGGTTGATGCCTTTGCGGTCACTGACCTTGCCTCCGTGCTCCACGATGCAACGAACAACCGTGCCGTCGGTAGCCAGCACTCGCAGTTGAACCGTTCCATCGGCTATCAGAATAGGGTCACCCGGCCTGACATCGCGCGCCAGTTCCGAGTACGTGGTGGACGCGATCTCACCATTGCCCTCGATCGGTTGCGTCGTGATCGTGAATGTCGCTCCATCTTGAAGAATGTAAGGGCCATCCTTGAAGGTTCCGAGTCGTATCTTGGGCCCTTGCAGATCGAGCAGAATACCAACGTGCCTACCGGTCTCGTGGGCGAGTTCCCGAACACTTTTCACGCGGCGAGCAATGTCTTCCTGCGTTCCGTGAGAAGCATTCAGTCTGAAAACGTCAACACCCGAATCGAACAGCTTCTTCAGAACCTCGACACCGTCGGTCGCAGGTCCGAGTGTTGCAACGATTTTTGTGGCGCGCATTTATAAGTTGGAGTTGATCGTTACGCTACGATAGCGTTGGATTGAAGGCAATAACGAATCCCGGTTCCCCTTCATTATGCCGCTTCACCAGGCGATTATCCTTGCCGTTGTTCAAGGATTAACCGAGTTTTTACCACTCAGCAGCACCCCCATGTCGCGATAATTCCGCGTTTGTTTCGTTTTGCCGATCCTGGCTTGGCTTTCGATGTCGCGCTGCACGTGGGTACACTCGTGGCAATCCGTATTTTTTTCTTTCGCGATTGGGTGCAAGTCATCGCAAATGGCGTGGGCTTCTGCGTATCGGGATGTCGCTCCCGATGAAAATAGCCGTTTCCTTCTTTGATTTCTTGTCGCAGGCACTCTGCCCCTGCTGATTGCGGACGCGGCTCTGAAGGCATACGCCGAAAGCCCCTGGCGAACATTGTTCGTCATTCCCTCGACCTGGGCAAGGAAGGCGGTGTTCCGCAAAATATGCAGCTGCCGTACCTGGTCGGGATCACGGTCAGCGGCCTTGTCGGATTTTCGTTATTGCCTTTTTTCTTCATTACCTCCGCGGACAACACTGGACCTGTTCGTCTGGTACCGAGTGATCTTTGGCATAATGGTGGTCGCTCTGGGATTCTACTTTCGCAACGGCGGATGACGCTACTATCACCGTCTCGCCACCACCGGCTCAATGAAGCCGTGGGGCTGCTCTTACTGCTTCTTGGCTTGGCCGTTTGCCTGAGCCTCGTCTCTTACTCGGCTTCCGATCCGTCCTGGAATACGGCGACGAATGCCGGGCGCACACACAACCTGCTCGGATTGTTTGGTGCGCGTTGGGCAGACTTTTTCCTCCAGGTCTTTGGACTCAGTATTTTTCTTCTCCCGATTAACGTTTGGGCGCTCGGATGGAAGTGGGTTCGTTCCTCCCCGATTGAGAGCACCTGGTTCCGGGTGTTAGGAAATCTCTCTCTCTGGTTTTGCGTCTCCACGGCCTGCGGTCTTATCCCGCGCCCCTGGTTGATGGCAGGCGCGATCCACCCCGGCGGACTGGTGGGCATGGTGATTGCGGATTTTCTGCTGGCTCGATTTGATGTGGCGGGATCAGCCATTATCACCGTTGCTTCAGGAGTTCTCGCGCTCTACTTTGCGTCTACGTTTGAAGTTTCGACTCTTCAGCGGTGGCTTAGTGGCCCGCTTTACAGATTGCGCGCATTCCGGGCGCGTTGGAAAGAGTCGCGCGAGGCCCGCCGACTAACTGGCATCGAGAAGGCAAAGGCCCAGGCTGCCGAAAGGACGGCTCGCCGCCAGAAGACCGACAAGCCATCTCCCGCCCGAGAAACCCGCGGGCCGAGAGCTACCGAAATTCCGGCCGCTCCCGAACCGGAACAACGTAGATCAACAGTTCCCGCCACGCGTGCTCCGGAACCCGAAGCGGATACGCCACCGTTCAATCTCGACGAAGAAGGCGAGTCCGAGCCGGAAGTTCACGAGATCCCTATTCGAACACTCGAATATCAGCCGGCGAGCCGGGACACAATCGAGCCACCCCCTCCGCCTCCTTCGAAGCCGGTGGTTGATCATGCCAGCCCAAGTAAGAAGCGGCGCTATTGGCGCCTGCCCCCGACAGATCTGCTCCACGAGGTTCCTGCGGGCAATGGATTTGACAGCCAGGAACTGAAGGAAGTCGCAAGCCGCATCAAATCGAAGCTGGAAGAGTTCAACGTTCGCGGGTCGGTGGTTCAAATCAATCCCGGCCCCGTTGTCACAACTTTCGAATACAAGCCCGAAGCGGGCGTGAAATATAGCCGGATCACGACGCTCATGGAAGATCTTTGCCTTGGACTACAAGCCGAGTCCGTCCTCATTGAGCGTCTTCCCGGCAAGCCGACAGTTGGCATTGAAGTACCAAACAGCAGGCGCGAGGTCATCAGCTTGCGCGAAATTCTCGAGTCGGACGGATTCCGCGATTCGCCATCAAAGATGACCATTGCACTCGGGAAAGACATTAACGGTCGAATCAAGGCCGCCTCGCTCGAGACCATGCCCCACCTTTTGATTGCCGGGTCGACGGGATCAGGAAAAAGCGTAATGCTCAACGCCATGATCATGTCGTTCTTGTATAAGGCGACCCCGGATGAGGTGCGCATGATCATGGTTGACCCCAAGCGCGTCGAACTCGGAATGTATGAGGGTATTCCTCATCTTCTAACCCCGGTCATCACGGAACCCAAGAAAGCCACCAACGCATTGCGGAATGCCGTGCTCGAAATGGAGCGCCGGTTGAAACTGCTGGCGGCACAAGGTGTCCGTAATATCGATCAGTACAACCGCAAGATGACGTCGCTGCGAAAAGAGCCGCGCAGCCTGTTCGATGAACAGAGCGAAGTTGACGAAGAGGAAACGAGGCCCCTGCCTTATGTGTTGATTCTCATCGACGAGTTGGCGGACCTGATGATGCTGGAGCGCGCCAACGTCGAGGAATGCATCACGCGGCTCGCTCAAATGGCTCGCGCGGTGGGGATGCACCTTGTCCTGGCGACACAGCGTCCGAGCGTGGATGTCATCACGGGATTGATCAAGGCGAATTTTCCTTCCCGCATCAGCTTCCGTGTGGCAACTCGAGTGGATTCACGAACGGTGCTCGATTCGATGGGAGCCGAACACCTGCTTGGCAAGGGCGATATGCTGTTTCTGCCGCCCGGCTCTTCGCGGCTGACCCGAGTTCACGGCGCGTATGTCACGGAAGCCGAGACCAACAGCGTCGTGGATTTCTGGAAAGCGCAAGCCGAACCGGAGTACGACGAAAGCTTCCTGCTCACTCCGCCGTCAGAAGAGGACCTGGAAGACGCCGAGGCATTCGATGGCGAGCAGGATCCCATGTACCAGGACGCCGTGCGGGTAGTTCTCGAACTCGGAAAGGCGTCTACGTCCACACTTCAGCGGCGGCTCCGGTTGGGCTACGGACGAGCTGCTCGCATCCTGGACATGATGCAGCGTGAAGGAATCATCGGACCGCCGGACGGCAGCAAACCACGTGAAGTGCTGAAAAGACCGGATTGGCTCCGCGAAGTGGAAGACCAGCTACGCTGAGCGGTGGTGTCCTTGCCTATGTCAAAGAAGAACATCGTGGTCGCAATTGATGGTCCCGCTGGCGCGGGCAAGAGCACCATCGCGCGACGCGTTGCTCAGCGCCTGGGATTTACGTACATCAACACCGGCGCAATGTATCGGGCCATTGCGTTATGGGCGCTACGTCTCGGTACCGAATTATCGGACATGCACAGGCTCGAACAGCTTGCAAGAGAGGCGAAAATCGAATTGTCGTCCGACGGGAGCCGTGTGGCTCTCAACGGCGAGGATGTGACGGAAGAGATCCGATCACCCGAGGTAACCGAAGCGGCATCAAGGGTGTCCGCCATTCCCGCCGTGCGCCGGGCATTGCTTGCATTACAGCGGAAAATGGCTGAGACAAATAGTGTGGTGATGGAGGGGCGCGATATCGGTTCCGTCGTGTTCCCCGACGCACAAGTCAAAATCTTCCTGGACGCCGCGCCTCACGAAAGAGCGCGGCGCCGCGCGGTCGAACTGAAACAGTCCGGGACTCCTGCCAACACTGCGAGCGTCGAAGCCGAAATGCGCCAACGAGATCAGCGGGACCGCACACGAGCAGAAGCGCCACTCGTGCAGCCTCCTGACGCGCAACTGATAGAAACGACCGGGCTGAATATCGAGCAGGTGGAAGAAGCGGTTCTGAAAGTGATCCGGGCGAGAACCTCAAACGGAAAAACGGCGAGCTTCTCTCACGGCGATTCAGCTTAAGTTCGCGGCAGTTCGACTCGCCGGCGGCTGCTGTGGCTGATTTTGGCTTCGCCAGCGATAGAAACGGTGAAAGCACACGCGACAACGCCACGGAAGGATGAATGCACTAACAAGCACCTCGAGCGGATTCCGCCGGTGAGAGCGCATGATCTCCAATGACCCACACTTGGCGCAGGCATGAGGCTGGCTCGAACGTCTAAAGCGGAACATCGGCACTTTTCAGCTTCGCACATCCGGACGAAAAATGCGTCGCTGAAAAAACAGGTTCCCTCCAGGACCGGAGTAGCCTATCTTATTCACAGCATTCAGCCTAGTACTAGTGACGAATTGGTTCGCTATACTGGCAAAAAGGTTTATTGGCTTAGCGTTCCGCCTGCCGATCACCGCTTAAGAAGTTCTCTACAGCAGGAGTTTCCAGCTCAGTTTATGTTTGATCTGTTTCGAAGCCGAGAGAAAAGTGTGCGCATTCTCTTGACTGTGCTGCTCGGGTTGATCGCGATTTCAATGTTGTGGTACTTGATCCCGGGCGGGTCAGGCGCTCTGGGGAATACAAGCGACAACGTTGTGGCGACCGTTGGCGACGAGAAGATCACGGTCACAGATCTCCAACGTGGGCTCCAGGCCGTGACCCGCGGCCAGGCGAATTTACCCAAAACCATCATGGGTATGTACGCCCCCATGATGCTGAACCAAATGATCGAAGGTAAGGCAATGGCGTACAAGGCGCGTGAGATGGGCTTGAAAGTCTCCGATCAGGAATTGGGAGATGCCATTGAGAACGAGTTTGCCGCCCAACTCGGTGGGAAATTCGACATAAACATTTATCGCTCGGTGCTCGCTCAGCAAGGTTTGACGGAACGTGACTTCGAATCCCGCCAGCGGGAAAGCATGCTGGCTACGAGGCTCGACAATCTGGAAACGCAGGCGCTGCTTGTAACGGACGCGGACGCCAGGGCGGAATATCAGCACAAAAATCTGAAGGTCGGTCTTCAGTATCTGAGTTTCGAGAGTAAAGCCTTTGCCGGGAAAGTGGATAAAAACCCGACCCTGGTAAAGGCCTATTTCGATAAGAACAGGTCCATGTTCCGGGTTCCCGAGAAGAGGGATTTCGATTACATTGTCGGCTCTTCCGCGGATTTCGTCCAAAGTGCCCACATCACCGACAGCGATCTACAGCGCTCGTACCGGGAGGGGATGGACAGTTATAGGCAACCCGAACGCGTGCAGGTCCGGCATATCCTGATCAAGACACAAGGCAAACCCAAGGAAGAAGTTCCCAAACTTAAGGCAAAGGCGGAGGATCTTCTGAAACAGCTGCAGCACGGAGCTGACTTTGCCGACTTGGCAAAAAAGAATTCGGAAGACACGGGCTCGGCTGAAAAGGGTGGCGAAC
>JBJMGJ010000289.1:0-7594 GCA_045807965.1 Bryobacteraceae bacterium
CTCTCCGCCTTCATGGATAGATCCCGGTACTTCGGGCGCGACGTGGCTCGGGATACCGTAAGGCCAGGAAAACTGACGGAACAAGCGTTTGATGCCGTCCTTATTTCGTTCTACGGCCGGGTACCGGTCCGTATAGGAGCCTTCCAGATACGTGTGCGCGACGATCCCTGGCCCGCCGTGACCGGGACCGATGACATACATCATGTTCAGGTCGTTGAGGCGGATCAGTCGGTTCAGATGAGTGTAGATGAAGTTCAGGCCGGCTGTTGTTCCCCAATGCCCTAAAAGCCGCGGCTTGATGTCCTCCTTTGCCAGAGGGCGTTCGAGAAGCGGATTGTCCTTTAGATAAATTTGCCCGACTGTCAAATAATTCGCGGCGTTCCAGTATTCGTGAAGCTTTCGAGCTTCCTCCGTGGTAATCGGCTCTGGCATTCTCACTCCTTCGGTCAGTATGGCCGAACTGCATGAAACTCGAATTGTTCTGGCACTTCACTTCGCCAAACCGGCTTGCATCAACTGCTCCGCTTGCCGTAATGCTTCGGGCGTAACTTTCTCGCCCGATAACATGCGTCCAATCTCGGCGGCCCGAGCCTCACGCGATAGTTCGGTGATGTTGGTCGTTACGCGACCCTTGCCTTCGGACTTCGAAACTGCCAGATGATGATCGGCGAAACCGGCAATCTGCGGCGTGTGCGTAACACAAATCACCTGGCTTGTTCGCGACAGGGCCTTCAGTCGTCTTCCAACGGCTGCGGCTGCAGCGCCGCCGACACCCGCGTCGACTTCGTCGAAGACCAGCGTGCGAGACGTGCTTGCCGAGTCTACATCTCCGACAGTTGTCTTCAGGGCCAGAGCAATGCGCGAGAGTTCACCGCCCGAGGCGATTTTTTCCAGCGGCTTTAGTTCTTCCCCGCGATTTGGCGAAACGAGAAAGCTTACCTCATCAAACCCCGTTCCGGACCACGAGCCCATCGTGACTTCAATACGGAATTGAGAACCCGCCATAGCGAGTGAGCCTAATTCGCCTTCAATCTGTTTGCTCAGGTGCTTCCCAGCCGCTCGACGCGCATTATGCAGAGTTGTCGCCACCGATTCATAGTCCGCGGCTAGTCTGGCTCGCTCCTTTTCGAGCGTGGCCCGATGCTCGGTCGCGTTCTCCACTTCGTCGGCTCTTCGGGCCACGTCATCCCGGAACGCAAGAACTTCTTCCAATGTGCCTCCGTACTTGCGCTTGAGGCGATCCAGCGCCGCCAGTCGGCTTTCCACCTCTTCCAGCCGGGCCGGATCTCCTTCGAGCTTGCCGACGTAGTTGCGCAGCTCGTATGATGCATCATCCAGCAAAGCTGAGGCCTGCTTCATCCCGTCGGCGATCGATTGCAGGCTGTCGTCGATGCGTAGGAGCTCATCCATTCGCTTCAGAGCCTGCCGTAGTTGTGTGGTGGCGCTGTTCGGCGCGTCGTAGAGCAGCTCGAAGCTCGCGTTGGAACTCTCCTGAAGTTTAGTAACGTTCCCCAGGATTTTCCGCTCGGATTCGAGTTCCATGTCTTCGCCCGGCTTGGGCGCGACGGAGTCGATCTCTTTGCGCTGGAAGCTCCAAAGATCGAGCGCGCGCAACCTCTCTTGCTCGTTCTGGTTCAGTTCATCCAACTTGTCGCCCGTCCCGCGCCATTCCGCGTGCAGGTTAGCGACCTTCCGGCGGAGCTCCCCGGCATTGGCATACGCGTCCAGAATCTCGCGCTGGGCTGCGGACGAGAACAATGACTGCTGATCGTTTTGTCCGTGAATATCACCGAGAGCGGGCGCCAGCTGCCGTAGAAATGCCGTTGTCACGGGACGATTCGCAACAAAGGCGCGCGATTTCCCGTTCATTGCGATTTCCCGCTCTACTACCAATTCCTCATCGGGATCGAGTTCGATACCAGCTTCGGTGAGCAACTCGGTTACGCCATTTGCGCTCGGAACAGAGAAAATACCGGACACACGAGCTTTTGCAGCCCCCGTTCGGATCATCTCGCTGGAAGCTCTCGCGCCCAGCAACAATGCGAGTGAATCAACGACAATCGACTTTCCGCTTCCGGTTTCTCCGGTCAGCACAATCAGGCCCTGCTGCAAACGGATGCGGGCCTGCTCGACCACCGCATAGTTCTCAACAGTCAGCTCTAACAGCATTGACCTCATGATAAGACTGGGTCGATAGACTTGACAGTGTGGAGCTTTGCCCGACGCGGATGAGCGAAGCTTTCCATCGATACGCGATTCCAAAAACACCGGCAGGCGTCCTTCCCCATGTTTCACTTAGTTGGCCCGAATGAGACGATTCAGATTCTCGGCGTCCGCCTTGTCGGCGTCAATGCTGAAAACGGCCGGAAACTGCTGATCACGGCGGTTTTCCTTGTCCTCGTTTGGCTCGTCAGCCGCGCCTTGCGCCTGCTCACGCGGCCGCTGACCGGAGATCGGGCCAGTAAACGCGTACAGTTCTGGACGCGTCAAGTGATTCAGCTTGGCACGGCGGTTCTCCAAATGATCGGAGTGTTGTCGATCTGGTTCGATGACCCGGGCCGCCTGGCAACTTTCCTCGGCCTGTTTAGCGCCGGCCTGGCGTTCGCCTTGCAGCGTGTTGTGACCGCCGTCGCGGCCTATTTCGTCCTTCTTCGAGGCAAGACCTTCAACGTGGGCGCAAGAATCAAAATGGGCGGTGTTCGGGGCGACGTGGTCAGTCTTGGTTTCATTCAGACGACCATTATGGAGATGGGTGAGCCCCCGTCTGTTCAGGGAGAAGATCCCGGGATGTGGGTCCAGGCGCGCCAGTACACTGGTCGGATCGTCACTGTTACGAACGACAAGATCTTCGAGAACCCGGTCTATAATTACTCGCGAGATTTTCCTTACATCTGGGAGGAACTCCGAGTCGGAGTGTCCTACGACGCTGATCAGGTACGCGCTGAGCAGATTCTGCTCGAAGTTGCCCGGCGTCACACAAAGCGTACGGCTGAACTAGGCGAGGATTGCCTGAAGGAGATTGAACGACGGTACGCTCTCGGCCGTTCGGAACTCGAGCCTCAAGTCTTCTGGCGTATGACCGACAATTGGGTGGAGCTTTCGGTCCGATTTATAACGGAAGATCATGGAATTCGTTACGTTAAAGACGCGATGAGCCGGGACATTATCAAAGAGTTCAACGAAGCCGGGTTATCCATTGCTTCGGGCACTTACGCCATCGTAGAGTTCCCGGAAGTCAAAGTAAGACTGAATGAAGAAAGCCCTTCGGGGCGCCTTCAGTGAGGCGAAAGGCCATATTGGCATTCGGCGCCAGGATTCAACCGTGACCCCGCTGTACGTACGCGTCCACCAGGCCGACAACGTCGCGATCGTTGTGGACCCTGAGGGCGTCGAGTCGGGCACGAGAAGCGCATCAGGACTCACCATTCGCGAGCGAATCCCGCAATCGCATAAAGTCGCGCTGTCTAGGTTCGAGAGTGGTGCACCTGTCCTTCGTTATGGCCAGGTGATTGGATACGCGAACCGATCGATTGAAGCCGGCCAGTGGGTGCGGGAAGAGATGATTGATACGCCGCCTGCGCCTCGTCTCGAGGAGCTTTCGCTTGCCACGGCGATTCCCGCGCCGCTTCCACCCATAGAAGACTGCACGTTTGCAGGGTATCGAAACGAGGACGGTAGTGCGGGGACCAAAAATATCCTTGGGATCACGACAACCGTTCAGTGTGTCGCGCCTACTGTTGAATTTGCGGCGAGGCGGATCAAAGCGGAGATTCTCCCGCACTTCCCGAATGTGGACGATGTTGTGCCCATCACTCACGGGTATGGGTGCGGGATTGCCATTGACGCGCCGGGAGCCACTGTGCCGATTTCAACGCTGCGGTACATCAGCCTTCATGCCAACATCGGAGCTCAACCGCTCGTCGTCAGTCTGGGTTGTGAGAAGCTGCAGCCGCAGCGATTATTCCGATCGGATCTGCCTATCCTTGAAGCCGGAAATGTGATCCGGTTGCAAGATCAGCTTGGATTCGCCGAAACCGTCAGCGCCATTCTGGACGCAGCCGAGAAGAGGCTTGCGCTTTTAAACGAGCGGCGTCGCCAGATTTGCCCCGCATCCCAGCTGGTCGTAGGTTTGCAATGCGGCGGCAGCGACGCGTTTTCTGGTGTGACTTGCAACCCCGCTGTCGGCTACGCGGCTGATCTGCTGGTACGCGCCGGCGCCACCGTGCTTTTCTCAGAAGTGACCGAGGTACGCGATGCGGTTCACCTGCTTACTCCGCGTGCAGCGAGTCGCGAAGTCGCGGAAGCGCTTATTCGCGAAATGCGCTGGTACGACGACTATCTTGCCAAGGGCGCCGCCGACCGCAGTGCGAATCCAACGCCGGGTAACAAGCGGGGCGGACTAGCCAACATCGTCGAGAAGGCGTTGGGCTCCATAGCTAAAGCGGGGAGCAGCGCGATCAACGCCGTCGCGAGCCATGGCGAGAAGGTTGCAGCAAAGGGCTTGGTATTCGCTGCCACTCCCGCGAGCGATTTCATTTGTGGCACGCAGCAACTTGCGTCCATGAACGTTCATGTGTTCACGACGGGAGAGGGAAGTCCGTATGGGCTTGCACTGGTGCCCGTCGTGAAAGTTTCCTCGCGGACTGCCCTGGCCGAAAAGTGGCACGACCTCGTCGACATTGATGCCGGCCGGATTGCGACCGGCCACGCCACGATTCAGGAAGTCGGGACCGAGATTTTCCACTTCATACTGGACGTGGCGAGTGGGAGAAAGCGAACCTGGGCGGAACACTGGGGATTGAGTAACGCGCTGATCCCGTTTAATCCAGGCCCTGTGACGTGAGTGCCTGAACAACGAAACCGCCCCGATGCGCAAGCTCCGGACATGTAAGAATTGAAATCAGGTTCACTATGGCGACCACAACACTGACCTACCTCGAAGAGGATCGTTGTGAACGTCTTAATGGCCAGCTCGTGCCGAGGCCCACGTCAGGAGACATTCATTCGGACATTCAGGAAAACATTCGCAAGCTTCTTTCTTGTCAAACCAAGGCGCTGGGGATGAAAACTCGTTCTGAATGGTCGGTTACGCGTCCGGAAACTGCCGGATTCGACGATCCCGATTACTTTACACCCGACGTACTAGTTGCCCGTGTGCCTTACGCGCGAACGAACGCGGGCCACCTCATTCCACCGGGATTTTTGGCCGTTGAGGTTGTTTTACCGAGACAGGCGGGTCTCTTCAATAAAGCGCAGACTTATTGCGCGTGGGGCGTGGAACACGTCTGGATTATTTACTCCGACAGCCGTGAGTGCTTTGAGTATCATGGCGGTAATTCCTTCATCAAGACGGAGCATATGCTACATGCTGGACCGCTATCCGCTCAGTTGAGCGAAGTGTTCGCCGAAACAGAATAGGGATCCGGCTAACCCCTTAAACATTCGATTTCTATAAGATAGTTCGGTCGCCATGAACCGACGAACCTTTGCCAAGCTCTCCGCTGTGTCCCTTCCGGCGGCACTGACCGGTGCTCCTGAATCTTCCTCACCGCCCGGGCGCATGAAACTGGGAACACAGCACGGTTCCACAGACGAAATCCTGCGAACCATTGCTGCTTTAGGCGTAACGGACATCTGCAGTACCCTGCCGTCAGCCAAGTTCGACGAGAACTGGTCGGTCGAAGGCCTAACCAAACTGCGGGAGCGCGTGGAATCATTTGGTATCCGTCTCGAGTCCGTTCCCCTTCCGCTCAGTTCGAGCTACATCACAAAATCTGAAAATCCGGACATTATGCTGGCCGGCGCGAACCGTGATCGGCAGATCGAGGATATCTGCAAAATGATCGAGAACTGCGCTCGGGCAGGCATCTCTACAGCTAAATACAACATGACTATCCTCGGGGTCGTCCGCACCGAGCGCACACCCGGGCGGGGTGGTTCGAGTTACAGCACCTTCGATTACGCAAAGGCGAAACAAACTCCGCCTCTGACCGAAGCCGGCCCCGTTTCCGCGGATCTGATGTGGGAACGCATCACGTATTTCCTGAAACGCGTCGTACCGGTGGCCGAGCAGAATAAAGTCCGACTAGCCTGCCACCCGCATGACCCGGGCATGCCCGAAAAGCAGGGCTTCAGAGGCGTTCATCGCGTTTTGGGCAGCGTTGCGGGCCTGAAGCGCTTTATCGAAATCAACGCAAGCCCATACCACGGACTCAATTTCTGCCAGGGAACCGTCTCCGAAATGCTGCAAAACCCGTCGACAGAGATCTTCGACGTGATCCGTTATTTCGGCTCGAGAAAAAAGATTTTCAATGTGCATTTCCGGAACATCCATGGAAGATTTCTGAGCTTTCAAGAGACTTTTCCCGATGCTGGTGATGTGGATATGCTCAAGGCACTCCACGTCTATAAGGAAGTTGGTTACGACGGCATGCTGATGCCCGACCACGTGCCTCTGATCGAGGGAGACACCGGCGGTCGACAGGCATTTGCGTTTGCGTTCGGATACATTCGCGGTTTAATGCAAGCCGCCGGTGTATAGATCAGGAACTATGACTCCACGCCAGTTTGTATCTGGATTCCGCGGCGTTTTCGGATTCCCGGTCACGCCTTTCAAGAAGGACCTGTCGCTCGATCTCGCCGCATTAGAGAAAAATGTGGACGAGATGGCCGGCCATCCATTCTGTGCCCTTGTTGCGGCGGGAGGGACTGGCGAGCTGTATTCGTTGACACCCGACGAAGTCGAGCAGGTGGTGGAAGCAACGGTAAAAACAGTGAATGGCCGCTTGCCCGTGGTCGCCGGCACCGGCTACAATCAGCCTCTTGGCCGCGACCTCGCCCGGCGTGCTGAACGTGCTGGCGCTGCTTGCATACTGGCATTGCCTCCTTACTACATTCAAGCTCCGGAAGAAGGTCTCTTCGCCTATTACGAGGCAATTGGAAGCGCTACGGGACTTCCTTTCCTGGTATATAGCCGCGATTGGGTCGTTTTTAGTCCCGAGATGGTCGCTCGGCTCGCGGATCGCGTGCCGACGCTAGCCGGTTGGAAGGAAGGACAAGGCGATGTCCGTCGTTATGCGCGCATCATGCAGCACAATGGCGATCGTCTCGCCTGGTTTGGCGGGCTGGGCGATGACTGCGTTCCCGGATACTTCGCGGTTGGCGTGCAGGCGTTCACGTCGAGCATCTCCAACATCTCCCCGAAACTTTCACTTGCCCTCGCCGATGCCGGGTTGGCACGGGATTGGAATCGGCTGACAGAGTTGATGAACAGGTATGTCAATCCGCTCTACGGCCTGCGTGAGCGCGCACGCGGCTACGAAGTCTCGCAGATCAAGGAAGCAATGGAGATGCTCGGAATGCCCGCCGGTCCAGTGCGTCCTCCTCTGGTGGCGAGTCGCCCGCGAGACCTCGAAGACCTGCGCCAGGTGATCGAAACGATTCGAGCGTTCAACGCGGCTTAGCGGCCTCCTACGTTCCAACGTGAGCCAAAAGTCAAATCCTTCGCGCGTTCTTGAATGTGAAGGTCACCCGAGCTGGTTTCTTGTTTGTTTGCGGTATCGCGATATTGAGTGTCGCCGGTACGCGTGCCCGA
>JBJMGJ010000290.1:0-6205 GCA_045807965.1 Bryobacteraceae bacterium
CCAGACTCTTGACGTGAGTTTCGTGTGTTACGGGGCCTACGATTTCAAGTTGCCCGAGGGAGTCAACGCGATCCGAGACAGTTCTATCCAGATCACAGCCCGATTTCTAGACTTGCGAAGGATGCGCGACGGCACCGAAGTGACCGAAACCGGGAAACTCGCCGACCTTTCACGACTGGAGGAGCATCTGGCCTGGCAATCGCTCAAGTATGTCGACCCAACGCTGGACCTGCCCCTTCAGCAATTCCTGAATCCACAGAAGTTCATTCGCCTGGATGCGGAAGAAAGCTATACTCGCGGGTTGCTGTCGCCGCGCGGAGAGCAACAGCAGAAATGGCTGGCCCAAGCTGCCGCCATCGACCCACACTTCGCGGGACCTGCCTTTGAACTGGGCAAGCTCGCTCTAGAACGAAAAGATTACAGGCAATCTCTGACCTGGTTCGGCCGCATCCCGGCGGCTGACCCACGTTATGTAGAGGCAAAGTTCCGAATGGGACTGGCTGCATACGGAGTAGGAGATTTCACGACCGCTGCCAACCATTTCCGAGAAGTTGGAAAAACCTATCCCTTGAATGAAGTCTTCAATAATCTCGGGGCTTCGGAAGGGCAAACAAATCCCCGGTCCGCAGTCGACGATTTTCGGCGTGCGCTCGATGCGGACCGGAGCGATACTACTTACCAATTTAATACTGGAATTGCCCTCCTGAAGAGCGGATCGTTTGAAGAAGCTGTTACGCTGCTTGGACGTGTCGCCGAACGGGATTCCGATGATCGGGAGGCAGCCAATCTGCTGGATCGGGCTCGACAACATGACGCGAACACCGGTAATTCGCGGATCGTCCCGTTTCGGCTCAAACAGAACTTCGATCAGATTGCGTTCCGGCAACTCAAGGCCATGTTGCAGCCCAAAGGGTCGAACTAGTATCCATAGTCGAGCGCGCCGTGAAGGTCGAACCGTTTCCTTTTCGAAACCTGCCGCTATGATCGGAAGACTCGATGCTTGAAGCCGTCGGACTTTCTGATCCGGGTTGTGTCCGAAACAACAACGAAGATTACTTCATTTGCGACGCGGAATCGGGTCTTTTCATTCTGGCGGACGGCATGGGCGGCGCCCACGGCGGGGAGCACGCCTCGCGGATTAGCGCGGAAATGTTGTACCGGTTCCTTCGACAGCTACCCGGTGCTCGCAATATAGAGACCCTGGAACGGGGTTTTACTGAGGCCAATTCAGCGGTTCGGCAGGCTGCCCGGGACAACCCGGGGCTGGAAGGGATGGGTACAACACTCATTGCCGCGCGCGCGGTCGGCGAAGGCCACTTCCAGATCGTCAGTGTCGGCGACAGCCGTGCCTATCTTAATTCGACGGAGGGGCTTTCGCTTCTAACCCGCGATCAGACCTGGGTAGCGGAAGTGGGGTCCGGCCTGGGCCTGAGCGAAGAATCTCTCCGAAAGCATCCCTATCGTCACGTTCTCACCATGGCCGTAGGTTCCGCGGAAGAGATTCGCATCCCGTCACAGGAACTTCATATTCGGACCGGAGACCAGATCCTGCTCTGTTCGGACGGGCTTCACGGGGTCGTCGACCAAAGAATTTTGCAGGAAGTGCTCAATTCGCCTAAGAGTCTTCCGGAGAAATGCCACTACCTAGTGGAAGCTGCAAAAAACGCCGGCGGCCCGGACAATATAACAGTTGTTCTGATCCAGGCAGTCTGATTCGTTCCTGAGCTTCCGCCGTCCGGTTTCGATGATTCGCAACCGGATTTGAGGAGGCGCATGAAACAGATTTTCCGGTCATCCGGTATACCTCTCGTATTAATCCCTTTCCTTGTTGTTTCTCCCATCTGGGCGCAGTCCGTCCCAACCGTTCCAGATGCGAATTCACGTGGTTCGAGTCTCGAACTACGGGTTCTCGAAGAGCCCAAGAGCCCTGGTGTTCCCCTCGTTCCCGCGAAAAGGTTGACAGTCCAGGTCCGGGACGAAAACGGCAGACCGGTTTCGGATGCCGCTATCGCGTTCAGATTACCGGATAATTCCTTATCCGGAGCATTCGCCGACGGCGCTCACTCCGCCGTGGCTTATACAGACGCGTCCGGCGTGGCACACGTGGATGGAATCCGCTGGATCGCGAGTTCCGGCTCCGTGCCCGTCCGCATTACCGCTAGCAAGGGAAACAGCCATGCCGGACTTCTCTTCGAGGAGAAATTGTCCGAAACGACTGTGCCGCAGGGCTCGCTTGCTCATCTAGAGGACGCCTCGCCGAAAGCGACCATTCCAACGAATACGCCGGCTGCTCCCGTGCCTGGAATTGTGGCCGGAACCGAGCAGCCGAAAACAACGAGCGTGTCTGCTGCGGCGGAAGTTGCGGCCGTCGTACCTGCCGCCCGTCCTTCCGTTTCGATCGCAAGCTTCTCGAAACCCAGCTCGGCCGCGAGCAACTCATTACGCTCAAACCTCGAACCGTCCGTTTCCATTTCCAGCTCTCCGCAGGGATACTCGAACCATTCCGGCCTGAAGAAATGGCTGATCCTAACAGCGGTTGCCGCAGCGGGCGCAGGCGCTGCCTTTGCGCTTTCCGGGCGAAGCAGCGGTAGCTCTACTACCTCGAGTTCAAGCAGCACAATCGGCACGCCGACTATCAACATCGGCCACTAGTAACCTTTTCGCTCCTTCGGCCCTATGAAGCTTCTCCCAATTTTGCCCATCTGTCTAGGCCTCTTTGCCTCTTCCGCCGTCAATTGCCAAGTCGGCACACCTTCGGTCGGCTACGTTCGCTACCCGACTGATGGCGTTCGAGGAATCTATGGCCTAGAAGGGAACTACATCGTCGCCGGAACCGTTGCGGCGGAAGCAAAGGCCGCGAGCTTTTCGGAAGCGGGCGGTCTGATATTCAGCCCCGGCTCGCTTACTCTCGCAGATTCGCATTTCGCGACGGTTGCAAGCACAGAGGTGAGTGATTCAGATGCAATCTTGCGGCTGGATGGAGATCTGAATACGGCAATCGCATGGCTTCCAATGGGTCATCTTTTGGTGCATTGGAACGGCCAGTCGTTCGTGACGATACCGGTTGCCGAAGGATCAATCGCAGACGGCGCTACTTCCGTTCGAAAACTCGACGCGAATACAGCGTCGCTACTTGTTCCAAAACCAGATACGACCGTTGTTCGGTATGTCGTCTCGCTTCGAACAGGACAGCTGAAAAGTTCGACAACCGTGCCGGGCGCATCCGGGTACGCATTCGAAAACGGAAATAGAATTCTCTGCTTTAAAGACGGGAGGCTTTCGGTCTTCACGCAAACTGGGGAAACGCTGCAGGTTCTCCCTGTTGCAGCCGATGGCGATCTCCTCATCGAACAAGCCTCAAATGAGTGTCTTCACCTCGGGACCAGAACGCCCGGGGAGGATTGGCTGCTGCATCTGGGGGATGGTCTGTTCCACTTGTATCGGCTTCCCGCGCCGCGACGAGTTGCCGGACCGGTGACGGAGTCTGCTCAATGAGAATCGTTGCGCTTGCCGCCTTATTTTGCTCCTGCCTGGGAGCGCAAAATTTAGCGTTCTACGTTGACCCCTCGTCAGGTGCATCGCCCGTCAATGCCCTGACGCCTCTGTCCTCAACTTACGCCTTCCCTGACACGCCTGCCGGCGCGGTCAGCAGTACTGTTATCCGGATTGTGAATGCCGGTTCAGCTGCTACGGTCGTGGACGCCGTTTACGTGGGCGCAGAGGCCGGTTCCACTTACCGAACACCGAACTTCACCGTGACCGGAGTGGGATTGGGTGTGACCATCGCGCCCGGCGCTTACAAGCTGTTCACGTTCAATTTCACTCCGTCCAGCACCGGGATCTCGTTTGGCTATCTGCAGGCAAGTGTGGCGGGTGCTTCAATCCCGATGGCCACCGCTGCGGGAAATGGCACTGCCCCGCAGATCACGTTGTCCTGTAGCAGCCCGGATATTGTGCAGTGCAACGGCGCCATGCTCCAGCCGAATAGCGCAACCTCCATCAACTTTGGCAACACGCTGACGACGGACACACAGCCAATACCATTTACGCTGACGAACAGCAGCATTTCAACCATCAATCCCCAGAGCCTTCTGTCTCTGACGGTTGCGACAAACAATCCAAATAACGCGTTCGCCCTCAGCTCGCTTCCAACCACGCTGGGGCCCGGCAGCTCCGTTACGTTTACGATTACGTTTGCGCCAGGCACGGCAACGACTTATCAGTCGAAATTACTGGTCGGCGCCGCTAGCTATTCGCTGATGGGCGCCGGCATCTCGAGTGTCCTCGGTGACATCAGTTCGCTCGTCATAACTTATGTCGATTCAACCGGTGTTCGGTTGACGGCGCAAGCTGCAACCCCCATCAGCCTGGGGCAGTCGGTCATTGGCGGGAGCGGACCAAACTCATTTACGTTCAGCATCACCAATCCGCAAACGACAATTTCCGCAGTTCCGGTTTCAACCCTTTCGGTTTCCGGGACGGGATTCTCCATCGCCCAACCTCCATCGCTTCCCTTTAGCGTTGCTCCCGGTGAAAGCGTCACGTTCAAAGTGAGCTTTAACGCAGCAGCGACCGGAACGTTCAATGGCGTGTTGTCCGTAGGAACCCGGGTATTTGCACTCACGGGTCAGGGGATTACCTCACCACTTCCGGATCCTTCGTTCTCCATTGACGTGCAACCGCTTATCAATCAGAAGCAGGCGAACTTGTCTATCAAGTTCCCAACCGCGACCACGGTCAGCGCTATTGGCACCCTGACCATGGCGTTCGCCCCGTCGATAGCCAACGTTAGCGATGATCCAGCAGTGGCGTTCACAGCAACCAACGGACGGCAGCTGCAGATTAATGTTGCAAACGGCGGCACGGTGGGGACCTATTCCGGGCAGACCGCTCTCACGTTCCAGACCGGTACGACGGCCGGAACGCTCAGCTTTACGCTCGCGTTCCCCAATAAAGCACCTTACTCCCAGTCCTTTACGATCACGCCTGCTCAGGTTCAGGTGTCGTCTATCACCGCGGTGCGGCAAGACCCGAACCTGGTGATCACGATGACCGGCTACGACAATACGTACAGCTTGGGGCAGCTAGGATTCCTGTTTTACGACACATCGGGCAAGCCGATGACAGACAAACCATTGGCTGTAGATGCCAGCTCAGCTTTCAAGCAGCTGTTCTTTACGAGCAATCAGGCTGGCGGAGCGTTTTCGCTTAAAGCGATGTTCCCCGTTGTCGGCAAAGTCGCTGATATCGGAAGTGTGGCCTTCACGCTGACGAATTCGGCTGGTACGGCTAGCCAGACGCCAGTGTTCCAGTAATTCCGGGTTACGGTACCGTGGAATTTGCCACCGGTAGCGCTGACTATCGCCGGTTCCGATCCAAGCGGAGGAGCCGGCATCCAAGCAGACCTGAAGACGTTTCATCAGTTCGGGGTGTATGGCGAAGCCGTCATCACCCTTGCGACAGTTCAAAACACCCGGCGCGTGTCACGAATTGAAGTGCTGCCGCCCGATCTGGTCGCGGAGCAGATTGAAGCAGTCGTTTCGGATATTCCTCCTCAAGCTGCCAAGACCGGAGCATTGGGAAACCCGGACGTAATTCTGGCCGTTGCTCGGTTAGCCGGTCAGTTCGAGTTCCCGCTCGTCGTGGATCCTGTGCTGATCAGCAAGCATGGTGCTCGGCTTCTATCTAGCGATGGGGAGAGGGCAATGAGAACGCTGCTGGCTCACGCTGCCCTCGTCACTCCGAATATCCCCGAAGCGGAGGCGCTGAGCGGCACAGCCATTCATTCAGAACATGATCTGACGAACGCCGCAACGCGGATCCTGGAGTTCGGCTGCCCGGCCGTTTTGGTGAAGGGAGGACACAGTGAGAGCAGGGATGCGCTGGATCTGCTCGTCACAAGCTCTTCCATTGAGCGCTTTTCCCGACCCCGCATCTATACGGTAAACACACACGGCACTGGATGCACGTTGTCCGCCGCTATTACCGCCTGCCTGGCCAAGGGACTTTCGCTGCCTGCCGCAATCGAGGCGGCAAAGAACTACGTTCAAGCCGCGATTGAGAGTGCCGTGCCTCTCGGAGGCGGGATCGGACCTCTGAACCACTTCGCACCCGTCTCCTGACGGTGTAGGAGGAATGCGTGTTGTGCTCCTTTCCAGCAGTCGGCAGAACGTTCTACTCATCCGTCGCAGGGCCTATCGCCTGG
>JBJMGJ010000291.1:0-18027 GCA_045807965.1 Bryobacteraceae bacterium
CATCTTAGGTAGCGCCGCCTGCGTTAAAAAGAACGTCCCATACACATTCGTTCGATAGGTCGCGTCAAACTCGTCTTCCGGGATATCCTCTAACTTGTCGTAAGTCCGTTGAAACGCCGCATTGTTGACCAGGATATCGATCTTTCCAAGCTCCTCGATGGCCTGCTGTACAACCTTTTGGCAGAAAGCCTTCTGCCGGATATCTCCCGGAACGCCGATCGCCTTTCTGCCGGCCGCCTTCACCAGCCGAACCGTCTCGTCCGCATCCTTCTGCTCCTCCGGAAGGTGCACAAACAGCAAATCCGCCCCTTCCTTCGCAAAGCAAAGCGCGACCGCCCGTCCGATGCCGCTATCCGCTCCGGTGATCAGGGCCGCTTTCCCCTCCAGCCGTCCGAATCCTTTATAACTCTGCTCGCCGTAATCGGCTGGCGGATTCAACTCATTTGAGCTGCCCGGAGGCGCCTGTTGCGGTTGCGGGAACGGCGGCTTCGGAAAGCGCTCTCGGGGATCCACTGAAGTCGATGATGATTTCGAATTGGCCATGTCTCTTCTTTGACTCGTTGTAAGATGCCGCCCGCCTCTTCGTCTTTCAGCCGAAGAACTACGGGGGAGTTCCACGTGCGTGTCAATCGCGAGTCACAAACCTTCCCACTTTTCTTTTTCCCCTCTGCTCAACCACTTCCGCTCTGCTGGCCTGCCGAAATCGATGCTGCCGGCGTTATCGTCACGTCTTCGCATTCCGCCCGCCTGAAGGAGCAAACGTATGAGCAAAAAACCCCTCACCATTTCGATCCGGGAGGCCACCCTGTCTCCCCGGAAATTGGAAGCCAACCGCGAAAACGCGCAGCTCTCCACCGGCCCGACGTCCGAAGAAGGGAAAGCGGTCTCGTCCCGCAACAACTTCCGCCACGGCTTTACGGGCGCCTTCTGCCTGCTCGCCGGCGAATCGCACGATGAGTTCCACCAGCTCGTCGCCGACCTGGGTGATGAACACCAGCCCGCCACCGTGACCGAGTCGATCCTCGTGAACGACATGGCCCGCCACTATTGGCTTCACCAGCGGGCGCTCCGCATGCAGGAGGAGTGTTTCTCGTTCGACCTCACCGCTCCCGATACGCAGAAGCAATTAGATCTCTTTCTCCGTTACGGACTCACCCATGAACGAGCCTTTGCCCGCTGCCTCTCCGCGCTTCTAAAACTCAGAAAAGACAGACTCTCGCTCGAGCGTGGGTTCGAATCGCAGGAACGCGAACAGGCCCGCGACCGCGCGCGCCAGGCAAAAGAACAAAGCACCCGCGAAACCGCCGAGCCGGAGCGCGAAGACGACGGCGCGGAGTGGTATTGTGCCTCTTTCGACAACCTGCCAAAGATCCTCGAGCAGATTAAGAAGGATCGGGAGGAAGCGCAGGACGAAAAAGCCACCCGGGAAGGGAAGCGCACCCCGTCGAAATCGCGCGACATCAACTAGGGCGACCGCCCCAAATGTAGCTGGCCCCTCGTCTCATCTCCTTGACTTCCCCCAAGACGACTTGTTAGCATCGCTCCGTCCACAAGCCTCAACGCTTGTTGCACCATGGCAATGACTGGTGGCCCGATTGAGCCTTGCCACCGTCCAGGAGTGAGGGAAATTCATGTGCCTTACGCGCGCCTGGGTAGTCGCGAATTGTCTCGCGCTCCCGCTGTTAGCCGAACCCCGCAACGTCGGTCCTAGCTTCATCCCCGATGCGACTTTCAAAGCCGCGAACCTGAACGGATGGCACACGGTCGGCCAGGCCAATTGGAAGGCCGAAAACGGCGAGGTCGTCGGCAAAGCCGCCGAAGGCAGTTCCGGTTGGCTCATGCTCGACAAGAGCTATCAGGACGTCGCCTTCTATACCCAGTTCCGCTGCACCGGCCCTTGCGACACCGGCATTCTCGTTCGGGCCCAAAAAACGGCGAATGGGATGAAAGGCGTGTACGTTTCGTTCCAGGGCGATACCGCCACCGCGTATACCGTGACTCTGGACAGCCAAGGCAAAGAGACCGGACGTGAGAAGACGCGCTATGCGGGTGGCACCATCCGATTCGCTCCGCCGAAATCCGAGGCCGCGAACGCGCCGATTCCTGCCTCCCTTCGTCCCAGTGCGCCCGGGCCCGCCGGTGTCACCATTCCCATCGATCGCCCGCCGACCGGTCTCCACAGAGGTGATTGGAACGAAATCGAGGTCCTGCTCGACGCCGACATCATCCGCGCCTTTGGCAATGACGGTGGCGTTCAGGCGAGCGGGGCTACGGAAGATATGAACGGCTATGGTCCCGTCGCTCTTTACGTCGGCCCCGGCACCGAAGTCCGCTTCAAGGACATCGCTTACAAGGATCTGGCGACGCGCACCTGGCCCAAGGAACAACTCTCCAGCCGGTTCCGCATGCAGCAACTGAGTCCCTTCTATTACGGCTGGTCCGCCGCTGCGGCCGACTTCAACCACGACGGCGTGATGGACATCGCGTCGGGTGCGTACTACTATCTCGGACCCGATTACAATACGACGCGCGAGATCTACCCGGCCCAGACTTATAACCCGTCAATCCAATATTCCGAGAACGACTGGGTCATGCATGCCTACGACTTCACTGGAGACGGTTGGGCCGATATTCTGACCACCAGCCACTCCAATGGCGGCAAAGATGGCGCCATGCTCTATGTGAATCCCAAGGGCGAGTCCCGGCGCTGGGACAAGCATCAAGTCGTCCCCATGATTCAGACCGAAGCCACCCTTCTACGTGACATCGATGGCGACGGCAAACCGGAGCTTGTCTACGGCGCTGAAGGTTACGTCCGTTACGCCAAGCCTGACTCTGCCAACCCGACCGGAACCTGGACGATTCACACCGTCTCTGAGAAAGGTCCCTGGGGCGCGCACGGCATCGGCGTCGGTGACGTGAACGGCGATGGACGCATGGACCTTCTGAACGGCTACGGCTGGTGGGAACAGCCGGCCGGCGGCGACAATGGGAAGCCTTGGGCCTATCATCCGGAGCCCTTCGGACGCTGGGCCCGCACCTCGCCCGGCGGCGCCGAAATGGGTGTCTTTGATGTGAATGGCGACGGCGTTAACGATGTCGTCACCACGCTGCAAGCCCACGGCTGGGGCCTCTCATGGTTCGAGGGAAAGAAGTCCGCTGACGGCAAGATCTCATTTGTTGAGCACGTCGTGATGGATACGTACAGCAACGGCAAGAATGCGGGGGGCGTGGTGTTCTCTGAGCCGCACGGTTCCGCTATCGCCGATGTGGATGGCGACGGCATCCCGGACTTCATCGTGGGCAAGCGCTACTGGTCACATTTGGACGACGCCTACGACCCCGACCCCTACGGGCCCCCGGTCCTCTACTGGTATCGAACCGTTCGCAACCCCAAAGCTCCCGGTGGCGCCGAGCTCGTTCCTGAACTCATCCACAATCGCTCCGGGGTGGGCTCCGATGTCCTTGCGAAGGATTTGAATGGCGACGGCGCGGTCGATATCGTGACCTCCACTCGCCTCGGCACGTTCGTTTTCTGGGGCAAACCCAACGGATCGAAAGGGCGCCTCACGACGAGCAACCGCGGTGCGAACTCCCCAACGAAATAGTTACGGACTGGCTACTTATTCGGAAGCCGCTTGAGGTTGCGTAACCTTCAGCGTCTTCTGAAGCCAGGCAATCATCTCGGGTTTCCAGTGCTGCACGTTCGGATCTCGCCAGGTACTCATCCCGTGCTTTCCGTTCTCAATTGGAATGAGCTCGCAAGACGTCCCCACCTTCCGGATCGCCTCGCAAAACTCGGTCGATTGTTGGTAGGAAACCTGTTCGTCCTTAGTCCCATGGATCACCAGGAAGGGCGGCATGCCTTTGTGTACGGCTGATATCGGCGATATCTCATGCAGCTTCCGAAGCCCGTCTGCATCGAGTTGCTCGGCTCCGAAGAAGTGGATTCCGCCCCCATGTGACGCGTGGCGGCTGATCGTCGCCATGTTGAACTCGTCCGGATGGTCGCGTCTTCGTTCGGCGAGTTTCCCGTAATCCGACGGTCCGTAAAAATCGACCACCGCGGCCACCTTGGTCGCAGGCGTCGTGTGAGTGCCCGTGTAATTCACAAGGAAGCCGCCGGCGGATTCGCCAATGATCACCAGCCGCGAGGTGTCTACTTTGTATTCCTTGGCGTGCGCCTTCACCCATTTAATGGCGGTGTTCATGTCCTCGTTCGCTTGCGGAAACTTGAAATCCGGAGCCAAGCGGTAGTCGATACTGAACCAGGCGAAACCAGCGCTCGCCAGTGGTTCGAAGAGCGGCCGGACGTTAGTGGCTCTGGTGCCTTCGTCGAAGCCGCCGCCATGGACCAGGATCGCCGCCGGAAACGGACCCGCGCCGTCCGGCACGTGAAGATCGAGGTACAGCTTCGTCCCACCGGGCTGGGCGAACTCCAAACCTTTCTGGTCCAGCGGTGCGCTGTTGAGCGCAGCCGCCACCATGAGTGCACTGAGGAAACTGGGCCGGAACATGGAAGTGCATTCTATCAGGCCTCTTGCTCCATCGGACACCCGGCTCTTGCCGTACCTCGAAAGGTCACGGCGGCTATCAATTAGAAAAGAATGCGAATTGCAAGTTGTACCTGCCGTGGCAAGTTCGCCTGCGAGCTGACAACTCCGAACGCGCCGGTTCCCACCGTCGTGCCTGGTGCTGAAAACTGAGTACGATTCAAGAAGTTGAAGGCCTCGGCTCGAAACTCCACGGCCCTTTGCTCTCCCCAGGGGAAAGATTTAAATACCGAGAAATCGACGTTCTTTACGCCGTCCGTGCGAGTGGTTGGCAACGTGCGGGACCCGTTACCCAAGGTGAAGGGAGCGGGTTGCTGGAACGCCGCCGTATTAAACCATTGCGCGATCTTTTGCGCTCTGGTCCGGTCCCCTGCGAGGCTCGGATCTCCGACCACGTTCGCCTGCTCGACAGCGTTGTACAAGTTGGCGACGTTCGACGCTGTGATCGATAGCGGCCAGCCGCTGGAAATAGTCACAACCGTGTTCAACTTCCAATTGCCGATCACCGCGTTCAGCGCCGCCGGTAAGTGTGCCCCAAACGCCTGCCCCTTACCAAATGGCAGCAAGTAGTCGGCGCTGATCACAAGGCGCTGCGGAACATCAATGGTGGCGAGGCTGCGATTGGATCGGCGGTCATAGGAGTTCTGGTAAGGTCCCTGCTCGTCGATGAGCTTGGAACCCGTATAGGACAGAAGGAAACCAAACCCGCGCCGAAAGTCCTTTTGGACCCGGAACTGGACGGAGTGATACGTGCTGCTGTTCTCTGCTGGCCACCAGGTAATGGCGCTTAGGAATTGCGGATACGGCCGCAGTAATTGCCCGCGTGCTACTGTCGGTTGGGCCAGCGGACCTGTCGAGATAACTCCGTAAAACGGATTTGGCACGAGCTGCTGCAAAGCAGTCCCGAGGGCGAGATCGGCGACCGGCAGTTGATTCAATTCCCAGCCCGTGGTGGCGCCCAGCTTGGTTCCCTTGCTGCCAACGTATGCGGCCTCGAACACCATTCCGGCGAATTGGCGCTGAATGTTGAAGTTCCAGGATTGGATATAGCCGACTTTGCTGTTGCGATCGATCGGACCGTCACGTTGGCCTGTAATCTGCTGGCCGACGTTCGTCAGCAAGCCGGCGGAGCTGCCCGTAGGCTGAACTAAACCGTTTGGAAAAGCATTGGTGAGGTAATTGAATGGAGTGAGACTGTCCAAGGAGCCGATCCATTGCGTGCTATTAAGGTACCCATTCATGCCGTCACCACTGCCGACCGCGGTGCACACGCATTGCGTATAGAACAACCCATACCCGGTGCGGATAACCGTCTTCGAGCCAAGAGCGTAAGCCAGCCCTAGGCGCGGTCCGAAGTTGTTGTAATCCGTGTTGAACTGAGAATCGGCGTCACGACCAACGAAGCGGAGCCCTCCAACTAAATTGAGCGAAGGCACTTGCGAAGCAAGCGGCGATGGCGAGTTGTAGTCCCAGTAACTCAACTTGTTGAAGCGTTCTTTGCGAGGTGTTTCAAGCTCGTAGCGGATGCCGATTTCAATGCTCAATTTAGATGTTGCTTTAAGACTGTCCTGGACGTAAATCCCGGTGTAATGGTTAGACGTAAAGACAGATGGCATCTTCGTGATGTTTCCCGAGCCTGTGCCGAGTAACATGCTCGCGATGGAATTGCCCAGGTTGGCGGCGGCGACATTCGGATTCGGGCCCTGCGTGAAAGTCCGGTCGAAGATGAATTGCCCGCTAGTCCAGAAGCCTGTATTCTCGAAATCTTGTTGAATCCGATGTTCCGCGCCGAACTTAATATTGTGTTTTCCCCGGATCAGCGTGGCGCTGCCCACCATTGTGTAAGCCGTTCCATCTTGAAAGATGTAAGTGATGTTCCGATTCATGGCGGTGTAGCCGGACGGAGTGACCCAGGGGAACGAAACAGGCTGGGTCATCTGAGGTTGCAGGCTGGCCGGAAAACCGATCTGAGACATGTTGAAATCCAGCGGGTAATTTGGAGCGGTTCGGCCCCATCGAACTGCGCCACCGCGGAAATCTAACAACAGCGTAGGGCTGATGATGCGCGTATAATCGACCCGCGCGGACTTGGCCGGAGCGTGATCCGGATTATTCGCGTAGCCATTCGGCTCGCCGATAGTTCCCCAATGGTTCGGCTGATTGCGTACGTTCCCAAACCAGCTTACGCCGAAGAACGCATGGTCTTTTCTCGGTCGGAACCCAGTCGACCTTAGAATCAATCTGGTTGGTATCGTAGGCGTTCACAAGATTGGTGTAGAAATTATTCACACCACTGCAGGCAGCCCCGGGCTGATTAGGACGTGGGTAGTAACTGACCAGGTTTGCGCCTACACGGTCAAACCGAGTTGCCGGGATGACATTGCCCGGAAACTGACTGCGGACATAGCCCGATCCAGTGGGATTCAGACGAGTGGTGGTCGGATCATAGATCTGCACCGGCATGCATCGCCCGGAGACAAGTTGAAAGCTGTTCGAGAAATTTCCTTGGCGTTCCAAAGCTGTCGGAACCGTGTCGGCGCGTCCCTGTGGCGCTCGTTCCCTGAGACTCTCCCAACTGAAAAAGAAGAGCAGCTTGTTCTTCTTGATAGGGCCGCCCAAAGTGGCCCCAAATTGGCTGCGCTTAAAAGAGAATTTCTTCAATCCGGCCTGGTTCGAGAAGAAATCGTTCGCATTCAGAATGTTGTTCTGAAAGAATTCGCGAGCGGAGCCGTGGAACTGGTTCGTGCCCGATTTCATCACCATATTCACAATGCCGCCACCCGTTCGACCGAACTCAGCCGCGAAGGCGCTGGTTTGAATCTTGAACTCCTGGAGCGAGTCGGGCGGGGGCGTGATTGCGGCGAAGAGCTGGGCGAAGGCGCCCGTCGTGGTGTTGCTGATTCCGTCGATGAACACTTCCGAGCTCTGCGGGCGTCCTCCGTTGACCGAGAAGGCGTAGGTGCTATCGAATCGATTGCCCAGAACTCCCCCTACCGGCGGCGCAACACCCGTAACAAGCAAGGTCAGTTGGAAACTGTTTCGCTGACTCAGCGGCAGGCTAAGTAAATTTTGGCTCCCGACGACGGTTCCCAGAGCCGCTGACTCGGTTTCGAGAGCGATGCCCGAGCTCGAAACTTCCACGGCCTCCGATACAGAGCCGATCGTCAAGCCGAAATCCAAGCGGACGATCTGGTCGACTTTTACTTCGACGCCGGACTGGTTCACGGGACGAAATCCCGCGTGTTGCACAGCAAGTTGGTAAATGCCTGGCGGGAGAAGCGGAAACGTGTAATAACCATCCGAACTGGTCGGGGCTGTGCGATCCAATCCGGTGTCGGGATTCGTGATTCTCACCTGGGCATCGGCGATTACGGCTCCGCTTGGGTCTGTAACTCGTCCTGTGATCTGACCAGTTATCGTCTGGCCGGAAACGTTTAGGGTTCCCATCACTACAATGGCGAAGGCGGCGCACAACAACTTAGAATTCGTTGGCAAAACCTGCAAAAGTCTTCTCATGTTAAGGTGTTCCCGATCGGACGAAGGTAAGGTTACCTTACAACGCCTTCAGCAATCCTGGCAAGCCATTTTATACGATAGGAGACTTATGAAAGCTCCTCGAAGCGGCCCCCTGGCGCTGGGATTGATTCTGTTCCTAATTATTGGTGGAAACGTACTCACAGCTGCTTCCGCCACCATCCGCGTTGACGCGACGAAAGTGACCCGACGTGTTACTCCGTTGATGATAGGGGTAAATCTTGAAGACTTGAATTACCAGGTCTACGGTGGTCTCTATAGCCAGTTGATCCACGGGGAAAGCTTTCAGGAGAATGTCGACAGCGCAGTGCTAGGCTTGTCCGGCAGAAAGCGACTGATGGTTTACGTCGGCGAGAATGAGGCGGGCCAGGTTGTGCTTTGGGGCGTCCGGGGGAGGCATTGGACGCACAACGCCGCGCGCGAGGCGTTGGGCATTCCCGAGAAGCCTGAGCCTCCCTCGGCAAATCCCAACAATCGTCCGGTCGGTATACCGGTTACTCTCGATGAATTACCGGCTGACAAACGAGCTGCCCTTGTGGAAGCAACGAGTCCGGATCATAGTGTAAGCCGGCAATGGCGCGGCTGGACGGCGGGTTCCGCTAGAGCGAGTTTTGGATTTGAGCGTAAAGCGCCGTTCATCGGTCATCAAAGCCAAATCCTCTCTTTTCGCGAGGGAACGGGAGAAGTCGGAATAGAGAATTCCGGGTTGAATCGCTGGGGGATCAATCTCATTGCGGGCAAGCCTTACGACGGGCTCTTGCGAATCAAGACCGAACAGCCCGCTACCCTTTGGGTCTCTCTACGGGACTCCAGCGGAAAGAAATTGGCCGAAAGGTCACTCAAGATCAACCCTGGAGCTGATTATCAGCGTGTCCCCTTCGCGTTGACTCCGAGCGGTAGCGACGAGAAAGGCCAGTTTGCTGTGAGTCTACGATCTCCAGGCTCCGTAACCATCGGTTATGTTTTCCTCCAGCCGGGGCCTTGGGGCCGCTACAAAGATCTACCGCTTCGGAAGGATCTCGTGCAGGCGCTGCTGGATCAGGGCGTGAAGGCGATCCGGTACAACGGCTCGATGTTAAGTCGTGCGGTGGATGGTCAGCTCTATCACTGGAAGGAAATGATTGGCCCCCGCGATCTTCGAAAACCCTATACAGGTAATTTCAATCCTTACGCCAGTAATGGCTTCGGAATATTCGACTTTCTCAACTTCGCTGAAGCCACCGGTGTGCTTCCCATTCCCGGCGTGCGCATCGACGAGTCGGCGGATGATATGGCTGAGTTTGTCGAATATGTGAACGGACCAGCTACTTCGACCTGGGGCAGGCGCCGGGCGGCTGATGGTCATCCGAAGCCGTATGGGTTGAAACATCTGGAGATCGGAAACGAAGAGTTGATGGATGACCATTACTGTGAACGGTTCGAGGCGATTGCGCGCGCCGTCTGGTCGAAGGATCCTTCGATGATTCTGCTGGTCAGCCATAACTTGGGACAAGACGCGAAGGAATGGGAACTCGGCGCCGGAGGGCAAATGAGTGAGCGACTGAAGAATGCGATTCGGGTCATTCGATTTGGTCAGCAGCAACACGGCGTGATCTGGTGGGACGAGCACTATCGTGGTGAGCTGGCGGAGTACGAGAACGGAGGCCCCCCGCCGACAATCTCCAATATCGCTTTATTGAGACGGGCCGCCGATCAACTCGTTCCCGGCTCTAACTTGCAAGTAGCGCCGCTCGAGGAGAATGGCCCTAATCACGACATGCGACGCGCCTTAGTGCACGCGCGTAATTTCAATACCTTTCTTCGCTTTGGCGATTACCTGCCTGTTGTCGCCGTTGCGAATGCGCTCGAAGCCTACCAGCAGGATCTGGTCTGGAATCAAGGCCGAACGGTGTTCACGTCCTCGAAGGCCATTCCGCAACCCCCCTATTACGTAGACCAGACCCTCGCCCGTAACTGGATGCCGAAAGTCGTCGAGACGAAGGTCGAGGGTACGCTTGACGCGCAGGCTTTAATAAGCGAAAGTGGCAAGGTCCTAGTGCTCCAGGTAGTGAATGACAAGGGAGAGCCGGTAGAATCGTCGCTAACCTTTACCGGCTTTGATCCTGGACGGAAACAAGTGTCTGTGACAGAGCTAAGTGGAAGTGAGGACGGCGTCAACACACCGGAGGAGCCGTTAGCAATATGTCCCGTCGTGAAAAAGGTGAGCACGGCTACGCAGTACAAATTCCCTCCACGATCCGTTACGCTTCTTCGCTTCGAGTGATGAGGTCCATCATCAGTCTAAACGCGATTCCGTAGTTGCCGCGGCGGTTGGCGATGGTCCCGACTTCTGAAAAATGGGGACGAAAAGCCAATCGGCGCGGCATCAGCCCGCGGCGGACCCTCCTCACTTATAATCGGGGTGAAACACATCTTCGTTGTGTCATGGAGCAGCCACGGTTTTGAACGGTACTCAGGGAGGTAAATCCCATCAGAGTGTTCACTCATATCCAAGGCCTCAGCTGGAGCGCGAAAATTGGACTTCGCTGAACGGCCCCTGGGATTTTGCCATCGATCCCGAATCAAACTGGAAAGATCCCGAATCAGTCGTCTGGAACGATGTAATCGTTGTTCCGTTTAGTCCCGAGACCAGTGCAAGCGGTATTGAGAATACCGGATTCTTTCGCTCGGTCTGGTACAAGCGAACATTTGCGCGACCTAAGCTGGCGGCCGGGGATCGACTGCTGATTCATTTCGGAGCAGTCGATTATGCCGCAACGGTCTGGGTAAACGGAACGAAGGTCTGTTCGCATGAAGGCGGGTACACCCCGTTCAAGTACGATGTGACGGACGTTCTGACCGAATCGGGGCCGCAGGAACTTGTGGTCCGCGCCGAAGACGATCCGCTCGATTTGGCGAAGCCGCGCGGCAAACAAGATTGGAAGAGAGACCCTCACTCCATCTGGTATCCGCGCACGACTGGCATCTGGCAACCGGTGTGGCTCGAACAGGTGCCGCGTTCCTATGTCGAAACGATCCGTTGGACGTCCAATCTCGAACGCTGGGAAATAGGGATAGAAGCGTACGTCGGCGGTGCCCGTTCTGAAAGGCTGGAGCTCCGCGTGCGGCTGCACGTTGGCGACGTGGTGCTTTCGAGCGACACTTACTCCGTCGTGGCGGGCGAAGTGCATCGCCAGATCGCGTTATCTGATCCCGGGATAGACGATTACCGGAACGAACTGCTTTGGAGCCCATCGTCGCCCACCATCATCGACGCCGAGATCGAGCTGCTCGATGCCGATCGCCGGGTTATCGATGATGTCAGAAGCTACACTGCGCTTCGCGCGATTAGTGTTCAAGGCGACCGCTTTATTTTGAACGGACGGCCTTTGATGCTCCGCCTGGTGCTGGATCAAGGCTATTGGGAAGAATCGGGCCTGACAGCCCCGAACGACGACGCACTCCTGGAAGATGTTCTCCTGGCAAAGCGACTAGGCTTCAATGGAGTTCGCAAGCACCAGAAAATCGAAACGCCGCGCTACCTCTATTGGGCGGACCGCGCGGGCCTGCTGGTGTGGGAGGAGATGCCGAGCGCCTATCGCTACACGCGCTCCTCGATTGAGCGGCTCACTCGCGAGTGGATTGAAGTCTTGAACCGCGACTTGAGCCACCCTTGCATTGTTGCCTGGGTTCCCTTCAATGAGTCCTGGGGTGTGCCGGACCTACCCACTAGCCATGCTCAGCGGCATTATGTGCAAGCTCTGTATCACTTAACCAAGACGCTTGACCCAAGCCGTCCCGTGATCGGTAATGACGGTTGGGAAAGCGTTGCAACGGACATCATCGGCATTCATGATTACGATGGAAATCCGGAGCAGATTGCGAAACGCTACGGACTGGCGGAAGTGGAGAATGCGCTTTTCAAACGCGAGCGCCCGGGCGGACGGATGCTTCTCGTGGACGGTGTCTCTAGGGCGGAGCAGCCGATCGTGTTAACCGAATTCGGCGGCATCGCGCTCTCCCGAAACGACGACGGCACGTGGGGGTACTCCCGTTCAGAGACTTCGTCCGATTTGCTCGACCGGTACAGCCGGCTCCTGCAGACGGTCAGAAGCCTACCGACTTTAGCTGGTTTTTGTTACACGCAGTTTGCCGACACATACCAGGAGGCGAACGGATTGCTTTTCGCGGATCGTCGGCCCAAAGCGCACTTCGAGGACATTGCCCTTGCGACCAGTGGTGCTCTTCCCGATCGCGATCTCACAAAGGAATTTGTCTGGCGTGAGAGGCTGATGGAGCGTCAGAGATAACTCTGCTCCATTCCTCCAGGCCAGCGTTATACAATCGCCGCGTGCAACAATCGAAACTTTTCACGACCTTTGCGCTCTTGGCAGGGGCGGCAGCACAGGGGGCTGCCTTCGAACAGATGGCATCAGTAGAGCGTCTCGATCCCGCGTTGGATCGACTGATATCGCCGGACGCGAAAGTCGAGCCGATCGGAACACTACCCGGATTCAAATGGACGGAAGGCCCGGTCTGGATCAGTGGCGGATACCTTCTGTTTGCTGAAATTCCGAGTAACGGCATCTACAAGTGGACGCCTCCAAATAACGTCACCGTCTTTATGCAGCCCAGCGGGTATCAGGGCAAGGAACCGTATGGCGGTCCGGAGCCTGGCTCGAACGGCATGACGGTGGACGCTCGAGGACGGTTGACCGTTGCCGGTCATGCGCGCCGGTCAGTTTGGCGGATGGAGAACCTGAACGGTGGACCAGGCAACGACAATCTGACGGTTCTGGCCGACAGTTATGAGGGCAAACGGCTCAACAGTCCGAATGACCTGGCGTACAAGTCCGATGGCTCTTTATATTTCACGGACCCGCCCTATGGACTCCGCACTCAACGCGAACCCAACCCGGAGAAGGAGCAGAAGGTCAATGGAGTTTATCGAATTGCCGGTGCCATGCGGCAGGCGCCCGGAGCGAAGCCGGATCCCAGTAAGATCACGCTGTTGATTAGCGACTTGCAGAGACCGAACGGGATCGCGTTCTCGCCGGACGAGAAGTATTTGTATGTCGACAATACCGAGCCGAAGAAGTGGATGCGATATCCAATGAAAAGCGACGGCTCGCTGGGGACAGCTGAGGTTTTGCTGGATGCGAGTTCAGTGGAGGGCGTTGGAGCACCCGACGGAATGAAGGTCGATGCCGCGGGAAACATCTGGAGCACGGGCCCAGGAGGGATATGGATCATCTCGCCCGAAGGCAAACATCTGGGCACCATTCATGTACCCGAGCGGACCGGGAACTTGACTTTTGGGGATTCCGACAACAAGACCCTATACATCACTGCTTCGTCACATGTTTATAAGATCCGCGTGCAGCAGGCAGGAATGCTCACTCTGGACCGACGACAGAAGTAGCGGATCACACGTCGCACATTGCGTGACCAATCTATTTAGACAGGCTACCTGCTGCATCGTGGGTGGCGGGCCAGCGGGCATGATGCTCGGCTATCTGCTGGCTCGCCGGAATATCAGTGTGATTATTCTTGAGAAACATCGAGACTTCAATCGCGATTTCCGAGGCGACACCGTTCACCCTTCGACGCTCGAGGTTTTGAGCGAGCTCGGCATCCTAGATGACTTTCTGAAATTGCCTCACCAGAAGGTGGAATCCGTAGAAGGCATCGTGGGTGATTTCTCTTTTCAAGGGCCGGATTTCCGGCACTTGAAGACGCGCTGCCGTTTCATTGCAATGATGCCGCAATGGGACTTCCTAACCTTCCTGGCGGGAAGAGCGCGTCAGTTTCCGAGCTTCGAGTTGTTGATGGAGCATCAAGGCATCGACCTCGTTACTCATGGCGAGGAGATTGTGGGCGTAACCGTCACATCGCCTGAAGGAGTCGGCGAAGTGAGAGCGGACCTGGTTGTTGCCTGTGACGGGCGGCACTCGATCATGCGAAAGGCGGCGGGGCTTGAGCTTCAGGAACTCGGTGTTCCCATCGATGTTCTTTGGTTCCGGATCAGCCGGCGTGGGAACGATCCCGAGCAATTACTGGGCAATGTCAACTATGGACGCGCGCTGATCCTGATCAATCGTGGCGACTATTTGCAGGCGGGCCTCATTATCCAAAAAGGTTCATTCGAAGAGATAAAACAGGCCGGCCTGCTTTCATTCCAGAATGAGATGCGGCGCATTGCGCCCTATTTGGGCGAGAGAACCTCTGAGATTCAAAATTGGGACCAGGTGAAACTGCTCTCGGTCCAGATCAATCGCCTCAAGCGCTGGTATCGGCGTCGGTTCTTGTGTATCGGGGATGCGGCGCATGCTATGTCGCCGGCAGGAGGCGTCGGGATCAATCTGGCGATTCAGGATGCGGTTGCCACCGCCAATCTGCTGGCCGAGCCGCTTCTTCAGCGTACGGTCACGGAGAACAGCCTCTCACGCGTGCAACGCCGTCGAGAATTTCCGACCCGGGTTACTCAAGCATTGCAGGTCAACGCCCATCGCGGGTTCGAGAAGGTCTTTCACAGCAATAAAGGAGTCAGAGCTCCCTGGCAACTGAAGTTGATATCCCGCCTTCCCGGCTTTTCCCGATTACTGGCCCGGGTCATTGGAATCGGTGTTCGTCCTGAGCACATCGGAGACCGGGCCTCGCGTGCAATAGAGCCGCCATCCTGGATACCGCTTGCGGCGGGCGCAGCCGCAGTAAGTGCGATCGCCGCTACTTACATCGTCCGGCGCAGACGAGTAAGCTAGTCATCTGTCAGTATCTTTACTTGCTCTGAAGCGGCTGAGAGATGGATTCCAGTGATTTCCCAGCAGCTTCCACACCCACAGCCCACTCCGCTCCGGCCGCGATCAACATCAATGCCGCGCCCAGCAGATAGCCAAATCCTACGTTCCACCGCGAACCGGAGGCGATCATTTCACCAAACAGGTAGGGTGCTCCGACGCCACCGATGAGCGTCCCGATCGCATAGAAGATCGCGATGGCCAAAGCACGGATCTCCAAGGGAAAGATTTCGCTCACGGTGAGATAAGCGGCGCTCGCGGCAGAGGAAGCGACAAAGAAGATCACAGAAAAGCAGACGTTAAGCACCGTTGCGTTCACGGCGCCTGTCGCAAATGGAATTGTTGTCGCGATGAGGAGCGCACCCGAGACGCCGTATGTAATCGTGATCATCGGTTTCCTGCCCACGGAATCGAATAGCCTGCCGAGCGCGATAGGCCCGAGGAAACTTGCCACAGCAAACGGAAGAAGGTGGAGCGGTAAGTGTTTTGCGTCTACCTTGTAGAACTTATTCACTACCAGCCCATAGGTAAAAAAGACAGCATTAAAGAAGAATGACTGACCCACCATAAGGGCCAGAGCGAGCAGGGATCGCTTCCGGTTATCGTTCCACATATTGTGGAATATTTCTTTCCAGGGCGTGTGGTCGCGAACGCTAAGCTTGAGCTTCTCACCTTCAGGCTTCGCGAGATCACCCCGTTGCTCTGAGACCGCCTTCTCGATGTCGCCAACGATCCTGTCCGCGTCTTCCTCCTTGCCGCGCAGCATCAGCCAGCGTGGACTTTCGGGCACGGCAAGGCGCAAGAGGAGAACACCGATTCCGAGAACCGCACCGATGCCAAACGCGAAACGCCAGCCAAGGTTTACGGGTGCTATGCCGCTGTTCAGTAACAGCCACGAGGCTATGCTTCCGATTGCGGCACCTACCCAGAAGGTTGCGTTTACCACCAGGTCCACGGTGCCTCTTACTTTCCCGGGGATCAGTTCATCGACGGCGGAGTTGATGGCCGCATATTCGCCACCGATTCCCAGGCCGGTAATGAAACGAAAAAGGGCAAAGCTCCAGAAATTCCAGGACAGCGCCGTAGCCGCTGTTGCGAGTGAATACACCGCCAGCGTGACGAGAAAGAGCTTGCGTCGACCCAGTCTATCGGTGAGATAGCCAAAGAGAATTGCACCCATTACGGCGCCGGCCAGGTACGTAGTTGCGCCCGCTGTTACTTGCGGATCGGATAGACCGAGAGCCTTCTTGTCCTCCAGGATGCCGGCAAGCGACCCTGCCAATGTTACTTGGAGGCCATCGAGTAACCACGACGTGCCGAGGGCGACAATGATCTTCCGGTGCCAAGGACTAAAGGGTAGACGATCCAGTCTCGCCGGAACATCAGTCTCGATGGAGCGTTCCTCGGTGGTAGGCACTTGCCATATGACACCTAAGATCAGGCCGCCGTTTCACAATGCGACGGCTTGGTCGTGCCCGAACCCCATCCGCCCCTCAGTCGTTATTTTTTCATGATGCTGATGCTGCCATTTCTTTCGAGAACAGCGTACTTAATCTGGTCCAAAGACCGGACGCCCTTTTCCCGCGCAGCGGCCATGACGTCCATGTCGTCTACGCTCGCCTGCTGCATTGAACTTATTTCCCATTGGCCGTTCTGCATCAGCAGAATCGGTTTCCCGTCGACAACATCCGCGAAAGCCGGCCACCGTTGTTTCAGAGTATTAACAAGGCGATGCATCAGACATATGGCAATCACTCCGCCATAGCAGTTCGTCATCGAGTGATCATCTCCGACAGTAGCCAGGATGATTACACCGCCTACCAGGAAAACGAGCACGAACTCAAACGGGGTCATCTGAGCACCTGGTCTTCGTCTCAGGATACGCATCATCAACGTGAGGAACAGATAGCCGAGAACGGCATGTATGAGCGTGTACATAGCGATTGGGTTCAGGGCATCACGAAAATCTTTACATTCACCTCTGAATGTCCGGGAACTCTCAACCCAAGCTGAGTTCCACCGAGCGACGACGGCTGCATCTGGAACTCGATAGAGCCAGACGTTTCTGAAGCGGGAAATGTGTAGAGCACGCCGCCGTTGCCAAGCTCAGACTTCTCCGGTTGCGGTATCACGCGCTGATTCCCGAGAGGCTTGACGAGAGATTCGCTGACCCAGAGCTGAATCCGGCCATTCTGAATCGCCGCCGGATTGACTCTGACGGTAAGAACGGACGGCGTACTGAATCGCTCGAATCGTTCGTAATCCACACGCAGCGAGCCGTCGGCCGATTGAGCCGTGGTCTTCGCTAGCGGGCCTCGTCCGAAAACTCCCGCGAATGAGAGTAAGAGGAAAACTACGAGGAAGATCCAGATAACACGTTCTGCCGATTCCCATCGTTTCTGAAATTCGAGATCGGAGCCGACCGCCAGTTCGTTATTGATCTTCGAAACGGAGTCTTCAATGGGGCGAGTCTCAGTGGTGACAGCCATATCTACATCCCTTCATTAGAGTCATCGGCGCGCTTAGTCTCCTTCCTTGGCGATGATGCTGATTTGGCCGTTCCGCTCCAGCACGGCATAATCGATCTGCTCCAGGTTCTCGACACCCTGATCTCGGGCTGACGCCATCACGTCAGCATCCTGAATCATCATGTTTTGCATGGTGTGAGAGTGCCATTGGCCACGCTCCAGGAGCACTAGCGGTGTGCCATCAACCACGCGCCCGAAACTCGGGAAGCGAGATCGTAAAAGCACGAGTACGTAGTGGGCCGCGCAGATTGCGGTGATCTGGCCGACTGCGTTCGTTAACGATCTATCGTCGCCCACGGTCGTGGTTAAGATGAGGCCGCCACTGAAGAAGACCAGGATGAAATCGACAGGAGTTAGCTGCTTGCCTGGACGACGTCCGGCTATGCGCATCATGAACACAAGGAAGTAGTAACCGACGATCGCTCGAATGACCCCTGACATATGATTTTTGTTTACACATGATAGACGGCGTATGGCGCCGGTTCTTATCGTGATTTTTACTTTTTCAGCGCAGGGTCTGGTTCAGCGCCACGACGCGACGTAGGTTACGACTTCGTGTACCCTCCGCTGCCTCTTTGCCATCAGGCGGCATAGCCGTGAGAAGAGCCGCCAGGCATTTGCGACGGATGGGTGCGA
>JBJMGJ010000292.1:0-13885 GCA_045807965.1 Bryobacteraceae bacterium
AGAGACCTCAGAGTTAGCCGTCGACCTATCCTTACAACTTCGGAGCTCGAAATTCGAACTTCGGAATTCGGATTTTCTGTGGATATGCCGTTAAGACTCTGGAATCGAAAGAAACCGGAGCTCAAAGAGATCCGGCGGAAGCCGGACAGTCCGGAAGCCGTAAGGCTTCAGGCTGCGACACGGTAACGCACAATTCAGTCTTTGCTGCACATCGACTAAATGCCGGATGACGGCTCCAATCGTCATCCGGCATTTTCGATGTACGGGCAAAACCCTGACTTAACTGCGGAAAAGGCGGAGGCGCAGGTGTTGTAGCCGGGGGCGCTGACCCCGGCGACTAACAGGAACTCGCAGAGAGAACAAAGACTAACCACGAATGGACGCGAATAAACTCGAATGGGTTGGGGAGCACGCCCGTCTCGGGCGTGGGTGAAGGCGTCTCGCGTTCGCGATCTTGGAAGGAGGTCTTGAGCGCCTAACGGCGCGGAGGCTTAGCACCGGTGCGAGCCGCACCGGCACTGACGGAGCGGCCGATCCACCTCAGATGCATGGCATTTTCGCTTCTCGATTGGCGGAAAAGCGTTCTTAACCGCAGAGGACGCGGAGGAAGATCGATTTAAGCGCAGAGATCACGCAGTTGTAGCCGGGGACGCTGGCCCCGGCGCCTAACAGGAAATAATAGGGCAACTGAGCTGACAACGGCGGATCACCCGACGTTGTAGGCCGGCGGCGGTGACCCCGGGTTCCTCACCGCGGATGTCACGAGCTCACGGATGCCTAACAGGAGCTAACGGAGCACACAGAGAGAGTCACAACCGCGAATTACGCGGATCTCCCTGATGTTGTAGCGGTGGTTGGGTCAACCACCGAAACCAAAAAACAGCTGCTCGCCGCGGCGAGCACCTCCACAACTCGTAGTCGTAATCGTGCGCACGATCATGCGCATCGGAATGCGTTTCGGCGAGGGCGCCGAAACGAGCAGGCGAGGCGCCCCGCGCTCCCCGGAATTCTCCATCACTCCCCTGCTCCATCACTGCGTCACTCCTCCGTTCCGCAGAAAAGGAAAGGGGCGCACGAATGCGCCCCTTTCACACTAACGGGTATGCGACGATCGTTTACTTCTTCAGCGTTACCGCTTTCAGCGCATCGACAATGCCTTTGCCGAAGAAGCTGTTGTAGCCGGTGTCGCCCTGGCAAGTGGCCGTGGTAAAACCGAATGTGGTTCCGGGCCCTTGCGTTACCGTATTCGGCGTTGGACACGGCTGATTGTTCGCCGAAGTCTGCAGGTATTGCTCAACGGTCGTCGGCGACATGTGGATCTTGTTCGGGTTATTGCTCGTGAAGTCGCCGTATTGGCTAATGATCAAGGCCGCGACTCCAGCGGCGTTTGGCGTCGCCATCGAGGTGCCCTGGACATATCCGTATAGACCACACGGCGGAGTTGACCCCGGACCAGTACAAACCTCGACCGGATCGGCGGGTACGGAGCTGCCCGTCGATGACCACGCGCCGATCAATCGGCAGAGCGATCCGTGCGGACAAATCGCTGCCGAGCTACCGGGCACGCCGCTATAGTCGCGGGTAGAACCTCCTGGCGCCGACACATCGGTATTACCCATGCCGTAGTTGCTGTAGAACGCCTTGCCGTCATCGTAGCCAGTCGCAGACACTCCGACCCAACCGGCCATGCCGCCCGGAGCCTCGGTGAAGGAACGGAAGAACGTTCCATCGCTGAGATCGGAACTGTCATTTCCTAGCGCGGCCACCGGCAGAACGCCGTTCGAGCGCGCGAATTCTGTCGCGCGCTGCAAGAGGATGTAATCTGTGTGATCGCCCGGAGCGCCGCCGAGATTTTTGCTGTGCGAGTAAAATCCGTTCTTCGGAATATAACCTCCGAGGCTGGCGGAAACGACGTCGAAGTGCTTCAGGCCGGCATAAACCAGCGCTTGGTCGGTCCAGATGAACAGGCCCTGCCCGCCGCCGTTAAGCACTTTGCCGGATACGATCGTGACGTTAGGCGCGACGCCGGAGATACCAATGCCGTTGATTGGAGCTCCGACCGCGCTCGCAGTCCATGTGCCGTGCCCGTTGAAGTCCTGAATTGTCGCTAACTCAGCAGCCGGTATCGTTACAAACGATACGCTTTCTCCCGCTGGAGCCTGCGGTGAGAGGTTCGCCTGGATATCAGGATGGTTCTGATCCACGCCGGTATCGATGACGAATACGCGGACATCTTTGCGTCCCTGCTGGATCGCGTAGCTGCCGGTTACCGTCGCGTTCATCTTCTTCTTATCCCACTGCTCATAGCCTAACGAGTCAGGCATTCCTTGCAGATCTGAGCCGGTTGGTTGTGCGGTTCCGCCATTGTTAGTGGAGCTTTGCTCGGTCGGTCCCACTGGATCGATCAGCATGGTTGGCGTGGCAACGTCAGCCGCTTTGACCTGGACGTTCGCCACGATATTCGTGCCGAAGTTCGGGTTGGTCGAAGTCACAGCGATACCACCGATCTCGGGGACCTTGGTTGTGATCTGACCTCCTGCGTTGGCCACGATCGTGTCGACGTTATCCGGCAAGCCGTTGGCATTTTGGAATGCGACGACCCACGTTTGCGGACCCGCCGGAGCCGGTGTGGGGGTCGGAGTGGGCGTGCTTTTGGCGGGCGCGGCGGCATAACTGATTGACATCGCTCTGGTGAAAAACAGAGCGGCAGCCAGTATCAGCAGACCGACCGTGCAGGTTCGGATCCAGGCACGCGAGGTTAACTTTCGAATTTGACTCATGATTTGATAGGTATGTTTTTTTGGTTGAGACCGTGTTTTGTTTAGGCGAAGCGGCCGCGGTCCGACAACCGGCTTTGCCGTTCATTAATTCCGCTAAACGCGTGATGAACGGCTCATGACATGTTTTGCGTAGAAACATGTCAACGCGAATTTCCGGATTAGCGTAAAAACTACGACTTGTTCACAGGAAGGGCCGGTTATTCACCGGCTGGTGCAGCTCTCCGTAGGGTTCTGCCTTACAACGGTGGCTGGCGCTCCCCGTGGCACTCCGATCCTACTTTTTACAGGAGGCAACCGAGCAAACAGGGATGAACCGCGGAATCCGCGGATCTGGATCGGCATCTCCGAGGACGATGCTAAAACTCCAAGCATCGAAGACACTCACCTTTGGAGCAGCTCTGCTGGTTCGGCTTATCAACGCGCGCGGAGCTCGTGTTCCACCACTCCATCACTCCTGTAATCCCCGCCTAACCGCTACTCCTTCGTTGCGGGCGCGGCCGACACGGTGCTGTGAAGGATTGCGGTCCATCCCCCGCTCTTATCGCTTTTCCAGACGGAGGCGCAGTTGTACGTGCCGCTCACATCCTCGGAATCCATCGTGCCCTCAATCGCTACTTTGTAGGACGTGACCACGACGTCCGGTTCGGACGTCACAGCGTTGAAGTCGCTGATCGCGAACGATTTCAAATCCCACTTTTGCATTTCGGCAATTTCCTTGGCTTTGTCGTTCATTCCCTGCGCGGCAATGGCAACGAAGTTGGGGTCCATTATTTTGCTGAACTCATCGCTCTTCTTGTCTTTGAACGCCTGCCAGGCGGAGTTTTCTTTGGCCATGATCGTGGCCTTATCGGGGCCAGCGAACGAAACCGCGGTCAGCGCGAAGAAAACCGCGAGCGAATATTTGATCAGTCTTTTCATAAAAATCCTTTCAATGAGTTGGAACTCACACAGTGATCGTCGTGCGGTAAGCTAGTCAACGTTCTTGAGATAGGACCATCGGCTTATGCTGATGGTAGCTTCAAATGTGGGAGGCGCCTCAGTGCGGCGATCCGGATTCCGTCCGGGGAGCACGTTTGCCAGTCCAGCTCGGACCTCGGGTGTGGGTTTTACTGCCAGTCCGGCTCGGACCGTCTCGCTTTCGCGAACTTCAAGAAAAGATTGTTTTGGCGAGACGCCAAAACCCATACCTGGGACGGCCTTGCTCCCCGGATCGGCGTACGGCGTTCGCCCGATGGCGGGACAGCCCCGGATGCTTTCGGTGGTTGGGCGTTCGGCCGTCATAGACCGCCGCTACAGCTGATCTCCGTTACTCTGTTTACTCCTGTAAACGGTTTAACGATTCGGCCGCTACCACTACGGCACCATCCCGCCGGGCTCGCGCCCCTCGTCTACCGCGTGAAAATCGACGAACGTCTGGATATCACCGCGGTCCCCTAGCCCGGCTTTCTTCTTTTCCGATTCGAGTTCTTCGCTGCCGCCGTCGCGCCAGCCGCGTTTCAAAATGAACCCGTTCCAGATCTCGATTTCTTCCTCGTTAGGTCGACGGCCGTTCTGGAAACACCACTCCAGGATTTCTTCATTCGTTCCGCCTTGTAGTGTGCGCTTCCGTAGTTCTTCGTAATCGACTTGCAGAAACCGGGTGCAGCGCGCATCGAATACGGTGGAATCAGGATCAAGACCAACATAATATCCCGGCGGCAATTTGCCGGCAGCTTTGAGCCGGATTTTGTCGAGCATCCGCGCGAAATAAACCAAGCCGCTAGTTTGCACGTAATCGCTGCATGGAGTTTGCATGTGCAGAAGGTTCTCACAGGAGGTAACAGAGGCAACGGAGAACTGCCGTTTTTACCGCACAGGGACGCCGAGCTCGCAGATTTGTACAGGAGTTCACAGAGGAACGGAGAACGATGGAAGACACGGCGACAGAGCGCCGTGGCTAGATTCCGGGGAGCACGCGCGTCTCGGGCGCTGGTTGTGGCGTCTCGCCGAAACACGCTTCCAAAATTCGCGAAAGCGACACGGCTTTCGCCCAGACGAGACGGGTGTGCTCCCCGGTCAGCCGAGGCGTTGCAATCCGCAACGTTCTGTCTACCTTCTGGCCTCGCGGATGCTCATCCGCAGCACCGAAATCGGGGGCATAGCTCAGTTGGTAGAGCGCCAGCTTTGCAAGCTGGATGTCAGGGGTTCGAATCCCCTTGCCTCCAAAGCTCCAGAGCGTGGGGCAAGATCTGATGACAACCCCGGCCACGAGGTTTGGGGAATGTCGAATCAACCCGAATCAGCTCGAAAGAGCTTGAGGAATCGAGACTTACGAATCGCCGGGCCGCTCTGACGCAGTTGGAGGAGGAAATTGCGAATCCGGCGCGATTTGCAAAGGTTTGGGGAACTTTTCCGGTCCACTGCGCGGCCTCTGCACAGCAGATGCAATCGGTTTGCAGCGAGCGAACAAATCCAACTCTTGAGCAGTGCTTTTCACCTTCTGAATCCGCCGCCGACGACGCAAGGTTTTGTTGACCGCCACCAGGACGGCGCCCGGATCCGGCTCGCCGGTCGGTCGCTCTCTGATTGCCTTCATTGTTCGGCCCAACAGTGATCCGACCAGGCGCGGCGCCTTCAACGCCTGCCGATATTCTTCGCCGTGATGGTCCATGTGCAGCTGGACGCAGTGGAGGAAATAAACTGAGAATCGATCGCGGATCAATTAGCGCTTCAGCACGGATTCAAAAACGCAAATCGCGCAGTGGCCGCTGTAACTGCTATCGCCAGCATGTCCCTGGCGTCGCAAACGGGGAAGCGTGTCACTGTTTCACAAGCACTTCGGCTTCTGGAGATCTATGGGCGGCACATCACGGAAATCGGCGACGTTGTCGATAAAGCTCGCATCCATAAACTCCTGCGACGATCTGGTCGCGCCCCGATCGACTGCGTCCATGGTGTGAGTATCGCCGCTCACGGCCGGCAGTCCGCGTGTCACCAGCATTCGGACCGTAACGCCGGATCGCACCACGGCAGTTAACCGATGCTGTCCGTCGATCAGTTCGCCGCGGTCGTTAAACGCCACGCCCTGGTGTGTGGAGACCCAATTACCGGCGCGCATGTCGCGCTCGTAAGCTGTGGTCGTGGCTTCGCGCAGCGGACGGTTTGTCACGTTCTTCTCGAGAAAAACCGCGGCTTTTTTCGGTGTGATTTCCTCCCACGTTGACTTCATTATCGGGAGAATTGTGGCGGTGTGTTTTTTCATGGTTAGTTCATTGCTGGTTTGAGCACGTATTCGCGGACGTTTTTGCGCTGGTTGCGGCGTTTGATGCTGCGCAGCGCGCTGGCCACCTTCTTCAATTCCGGAACGGTCAGTTGCTCCAGGTCCCGGCGCGAGTGCGAGCGCTCGCGCTCGCGTTGCCAGGCATCGGTGGTGTTTGGGTCCACGCCGTCTTCGATCTGTTCGATCACGCCCCGGACGTAATTGTCGTTCACGTTCATCTCGCGCATCAGCTGGCGCACCATCCATAGCGCGCGCTTGTTCCCCTGGCGCACCTGGCGCAGCTGGGCGTCCAGGTTGCCCGGTTGCAGAATCGCCATCGCCGACCCGACGAACAGATCCATATCGCGCTGATCAAACTTGGTTAACGAGTCGGCCCGGCAGCCAGCAGTCGCGTAGAAATCGTGCCGGCGTTGATTTTCTTCGTGCTTTGTCCAGGTCTCGCGGCCCTTCATCAGAACGTTCTTCACCTGGCCCCACAGGCGCCAGTGCATTCGGCGTTGCGCGTCGGTCATCGAGCGAAGTTCCAGTGCATCCGGTGGGTGCCGGACTTTTTGCGTTGATGGTTTCGACTCCGTGGCAGTCTGAGAATTTCGACAGCGCGCCGGACTAACGTTCGAAGAAGCTCGCGGTCTTCAGCCAGGTGCATCTGGCGAACCATCAGGGTTGGCAATCTCGCGGAGCAGCTATCGCAGAAGAACTGCGTCTCCAGCTTTCCCGCTCCGCATTTACAGACGATGCCGTGAGGAGTCACGCCGCAGACCTCCGAGTTTGAAGCGCGACATCTTTCGCTTGTGCTACCAGGCCAAACGCTTCGCTTGATCCTCCAGCGTCCGGGTGCGCTTCCTTCGCCTTACGTCGATAGGCATCGAGGATCTGCTGCTCAGTGGCGTCCGCCGAAACGTCCAGGATTTCCCAACAGCTAGGGCCGGTGCGTTCTTCAAGCGCCACGTAGCCGGCGAACGCTTGCTCGATTGACCCGACACCCCATCGCTCCTGCCCGCGTAGAGCGGAAACGTGTCGAGCGATGGCCCAGATGTTGTGCTCGACGCGATGCCATTTATCGCATGCCAGGACTACGCGCTTTTTGCCCAGCGTAAAGTAAACCGCAACTCCTGGATCTTGCGGCCGCGGCTGGCCTGAATGAGGGAAGCCATCCTTGCGGAGGACCAGGTTAGATGAGAGGACGGGATTTTGCGCCCGCATCATTCGCAGCTCGCCCAGCAATTCCACCCGTGACTGCTCGATCGATTTCGGCTTGAACAAACCGTCACGCCGATAGTTCACGCGCGGCCAACCTAACGGCCACTGTAGCGGAAACGCGTGCTCGCTCATTTCGCGCGAGGGTCCTTTCTGCTCCCTGCGTAAGCGCCACCCATCACGACGCGATAACCGCCACTCGCTTCGACTCTCGCTTTGCAGTCCGGACAAACCGCGGACTGATAAATCCACTCCCAGTTATTCGGGAGCACGTCATCTTTGATCGTGCGGAAACAAAACTCACAAACCCACTTCCAGTCGTGCTCGCTCATGATCCTCCGATCTGGTACGATTCGCCTGACGGAATCGGGATGATGTTCGCGACGATGATGGCGTCGGACCTGATTGGAACCGCTTGCCCGTTCCTGATCAGAGCGCCGGTCTTTTGGTGTGCATCGCGCGCGAGCGCTTCATAGAACGAGTCCAGGTTCGCGCGCGTGACGGGCTGGTCAGACACATAGTCGAAGTGAAGATCCTTCACCGGCCCGCGCACCAGGTAATGGATGATGAAGTGCATCACGCCTCCGCTGGCTGTGCTGCCTCCGACCGCTCGGCCTTCGGCACACGAACCAGTTCGAATTTGTCGACGTAACGGCCCTTCGCGAACAGCTGGTCGCCATCGAAATTATTTCGCAGATAGAACGGAACGGATTCCGGTTGCCCGGTCTTTTCGTCGACGACGTCCACGTCGATCTGCTGACCTACGGCGAGGCCTAGTCCGCGCGCCTTCGCCAGCGCTTCGCGTGCTTTCGCATGATGCTGATTAGCAATCGTGCGTTCGCGGACGCAACGTCGCACGAGTGTTTTCACTCGTTTGGTTGGAGGTTTGAATCCTGGCAGTGATGGTGTGTGCTTGCCCATGTGTGTTGTGTCCTTTCTGTGTCGTTATGCTCGAATGATTTCCGCCTGCGATTTGCCTTTCGCGATCACCGCTTCTCCGAGTGTGGCGAAGCGACGAGCGCGATGTTTGAATTTCGTCCAACGGCCTTCGCCAGCTCGATTGCCGGTCACGTAATGACGCCGGCCCGCGCGGATGCAGGTGAGGAGGTAAGCTTTAGAATTCATGCTGCCTCCTTCCACGGCAGCGCAAGCAGCGTGTAGTCCGGTAGACAGCCTCGATAGGCGTTGAATTGTTCGATTTGAATGCGGTTGCCGCGGCGGTCCCACGCCTCGGCCATGAACCCGTCTTTATGCCAGTGGCTGGTGGCGCGCCGACCGAACCATTTCCGGAACATCACAAGCGCCACCACACGGATCCGCGCCTCTGATGTGATGAACCGGCCTGGCCAATTCAGAAAATGGTGTCCAGGGCCCATTACGAGAAAGGTGTAGGTCCTCATGTCGCGAACGCTCCTGCGTGTTCGGCCCGCAGCGCGATCGCGTCGATTACGTGCGCGGACTGGACCTTCTTCTCTTTGCTGGCTTCGGCGGAGCGGCGTGCCATACGCAGCACCTCGGTTACAACCCCGAGCCGGCCCGGCTTGTTCGCCATGGCCACCAGCTGCTCCATCACATCGGACGTAGGCTCGGCGACGAACTGTTTCACGATCGGCGCGATGTCCTTCGGCGTGATGGTCGGTTTCACCTGGTAAAGCTTCGACCGGCCGACCAGCTGTTCGTATTGGTAGGCGCCGCGCTGCACGTGATCCCGAAACCTTCCGGTCACCAACAGTGTGACCGCGCACCCGGTCTCGTCGTGAAGATCGCGCACGAACTCCACCTTTTGGGGGTTCACTACGCGCACATCGTTAGGCAGAAGCCGATGCGCTTCGTCGATGATCAGATGGCGCGTCGAATTGAACGCGCGATACAGCGCACTCGCGATGTCGTTCACCGGTCTGTTGGTGGAGATCCCGCACCGATGACCTACCCTGCGAACGAAAGCGGCCACACCTCCGATCACTGGCGCTGTGGCGAACACCGTCTTGCCGTGATTATTCGTTTGCTGCCACCGGATGCCGCACACAGTCTTGCCCATGCGCGACTCGGTCTCCACGACCGTGATGCAGTTATTCGCCCGCGCATATTCGAACGCGTCGAAGATCACTCGCGTGATCCGGTTCTCAGCAAACTCGATGTCCTGCTGGAGCTTACGCTGTTGGCGGCGGTAACGCTTAATGGCCTCGGTGATATTGGGCCAGTTCGGTTTCCAGCTATCGCTCTCGCGGTCGAATCCTTTCAGGATTTTATAGACGGAGCTTTTTTCGTAGCCGATTGCCGCCGTGGCAGCTTTCCAGTCGAGGTCGTTATCCAGTATCCATTGGTGAAACCACAGCAGCTGGTCCTGCGTCTCTGGTGGAAGGTGCTTCCAATTATGCAGGTTCAGCGGTAGGTTGATTCTCGAGTGAGCGCTTGAAGCTTCCGCCGCAAGCGTTCGATCGATCGGCGCGAATTCTTTTCCGGGAGTCGCGCCGTTCGTTTTTGTTTCAATCTTCATCTTCTCCTTCTGGTTTAGGTTCAAATTCGTCAGGCGTTAGCATTGCGCGCCGTTTGGCGTCGCTCAGACCGCGCTGGATCTCGTGCAGCCGTTTCTCTGAGGTTTGTTCGCGCTGCTTCTCATGAGCGCGTCCGACGATCCGTTTCGTCATTTCCTGCACGGCCGCGGAATCAGTGTGCGAGGCTTGCGGCGCGAGTGGCGCCACCACTTCAGCTTCGATCTCCAGCGCGGAAACGTTGCGGATCAGTTCCACGTTGTTTTCGGCGCGCGCGATCGCGGTATCGAACTTCTCCGGATGCCGGGATGCCACCAGGCCGGCTGCCTGGTTGAGGGTGTGTTTGACCTGGCGCAGACGGTCTTTCTTTTCCTCGATCTCGCCGCGGCGGGTGCGCCGGAACAGTTTCACTTCGCCCAGCCAACCGCGATGCGGGAAATCGCGGGTCAAATAAATGACGGACAGATCAGCCGGATCGAACCAGGCCAGGTAATGCTCGTCGTGCTTCAGTTGCACGATCAGCGAATCATTCGGCAGATAAATGTATTCCTTGCTCTGGTAATCGAAGGAGAACTGGAAATCGCTGAACTTGACCCGGCGATGTTCATCCATCAGCCGATGGAGCGCGGCCGCACTCAGCTCCTGCCGGCGCACCTCCATGATGCGCGATTGGAACCGTTCGTTAGGTGATTCCATGCGATCATCCCAATCCAGTCGCGGCGCCAATGCGGAGATCTCCATCCCGAGCCGTTCCGCGAACTGCGGTAGCTCAGCGAGGCTCTTAAACTTCCCGTCCGGCTCGGACCGCCAGATCTGGATGCGATCGAATCCTTGGAGAGCGTGATCCGTCCGCGCATTCGCCTTTGCAAAGGCGATGCTGATCTCCTGCAAAGCTTGTTCACCGTCCATGAACGGCACCTGGAGTTGTTGCCGGAGCGCCAGCGGCATTCGCTGCCCGGCGCGCATCAGCAGCGCGAGTTCTTTCGTGCGGCCGTGCAGCTCGGCCGGCGCCAGGTCGTACCGCCTCCCCTTTTGCCCGGTCCGATCGCCCAACTCGTTATGCAGCCAGTTGAAGAACGATTCCAGCCATGCTTTGCCCCACGAATTGCCAGTGGCCCGATCGGTGAACTCGAACACGCTGCCGGTGATCATCGATGTCAGCGAGACCCGGATCTGGCCCTCGCTGATCTCGTTCAGCGCAGCGATATCGCCCGGCTTCAAAGTGGCCGTGGCGCGTTCCACGATCAGCGTCATCGGGTAATCGAGCGGGAAACCCCACTTCGATAAGACGCGGGCCACGATGCATTTCATGTCCCGCAGCTTCAGCGAATCTTCCACGCCGTCCGGCCGGGTCACTGCCGGCCGCACGCCGAACCCGAGGATCACTCGGGAACACAGATCCATCGCTACCAGGAGCCGAAGCTTCACCGGCGTTAACGAACCTGAGACCGAAATCAGGAAGTCGACTTCTACGTCATCGAACACCACGTATTCCAGCGGCCGGACATCGCTAATGTCCTGCGGCACATTCGGCAGATGCGCGCGAGCGGCCGCGATGCCTTGTCTGGCCAACTTCCGTTCCGCGTCGCTCCAGTACGCTTTCAGGAGCCGCATCAGATTCGTGTAATCCCATCCGTTAGGCAGTCCCGTTGACCCGCGCGGACGTGGGCATCGATCGTAGCCAGGGATCGTGGCTGCATGATCGCCGGCCAGCCAACAGCGATATTGTTCCCGGAGAGCTGAGTGCGCGCGTTTGCCGGAGAGATCGCGCTGCCGTTTTTCGTTCAGGCCGATCCAGAACTCGATGAACAATGCCGGCAATCCCTGGCGCCCTGGCACCTTGCTCCAGTTCACGCACGACCGCCATCCATTGCGCTTGGCGGCGTAGTAGCGGTTCTCAATGCATTTCCTGGTAGACTTGCGGCCGATCGTGCCGATGCCGGCCCGCATGGATCGCTGCCGATTCTTCGAGGCGTGGATCGTGTTCAACAGCGAACACCAGGCCAGCGCTTCCCGCCTCACATCATCGGGGAGCCGTTGCCAGGAAGGATCGTTAGTTGGAATTGAGATCAGCATGAAGCAACCTCTGACTCTTTCAGGCCCACGAGGATCGAGGGCGGAAGCGGTATCTCGCAGATCATCTGCGGGACCGGGCGCCAAAGATGAAGGCACCCTTCGTGGTTATTTACATATTCCGACTTCGGCGGATGCAGCTGCATCACGGCTTCTTCGGGATTCCAGAACAAATCTTTAACAATGCACATCTCCATCCAGGACGGGCATTTCACCGAGTCGGTTAGAGAAACACTCACGTGCTCCCAGCCAGTTTCCTCGCCGTCGCTGGCAATAACACGCAGCATCCGGCCGTTAGCCGCCCGGCCTGGAATTAGAAATGCGCCGAAGCGATCGGCAGGCTGCGTGCCGTAGCCGTTCGGGGCGTTTTTCCAGCGATATTCTTCGGGGAACTTCATTTCCGGCCCCTCCCCTTCAGCGCGTCGGCGAAACATTGATGGACGCGCAGCACCCGATCATCGATAGCGCGGAGTTCGGCAGTCGTTAGCCGATCCCATTCAACATCGAAAACGTGATCGCCTAGTGCGCGGCCGCTCAACTCGTTCACCAGGAGCGTCCAGCACTCCAGGATGCGGTCGTGCGCTTCCTCGGCGGTTTCCTTTTTGTTTTTATCGCCTTTCGATCGTGCGCCGCCGCGTTCACCTGGCTCTTTGAATTCGTCCAGGAGCGATCGCTGCGAAGTGCCGTCCACGAACTCGAATACTTTCTCCTGGGCTGACCTGGCGAACTCAGGCAGATCTTTCGTGGGTGTCGTTACCAGTTGCTCGAACGGCAGCGCCTTGGCCACGCGCGCCGGCAGCTCGTAAGCTTTCTGCACCGCTTTTGCTACATCCTCGAATCGGTAACCGGTCGAGAGCTTGACCTTCTTCGTGTGCTTTTCCACGAACGCCTTGATCCCGGTTCCCTTGGAATCAGCGCCACCGGTGGCAACTTTTCCACGCGTGGAAACGATGTGCGCCCGGAGCATCATCATCATGGCGCCGAACTTCAAAACCTCGCGCATCCCGCCCGTGGCGCGCTCGTACTGTTCATCCAGCTGCTGACCGAGCAGCTTGTCCTGATGGTCGTCCATCTTCGCGAGCTGCGTCATGAGCTTTTCCTGCTTCCGATCCAGTCCGTTCGAAGTTCGTCGAGAGCATCAAACAGCTTTGATGAAACGGTGTGGCAATCGCAGCCGGGGTTATCGCAGCCGGTCTGCATCGTGCGAACCATTTCCTGCCATTTTTCTTCGGGAATCGGCCCGACGATGTTGGCGATGAATCCGCCTAACGCCGCAGCGAACTGTCCAGCATTGGCAGCTGATTCCAGGCCGGCGCGAATCTCAGCGGCCAGCCTCCCCGATGCCTCTGCGGTTCTAATTGGTCTAACGTGAAGACTCATCGTGAATATTTTTTCTTCGGTTTGCTGAACGTTCGGGCGAGAGCGCGCGCGGCCACGCCGGCCATTTCGTCGTGCGTGAAGACCGGGACACGCTTCTTGCGAACAGGAAAGTTACCGCGCTGTGAGAGACGGCCGTCTGCTCCAGCGCGGTCAGGCGCTTCATCATTATCGCGAGACTTGTCTTCATCGCTTCCGACGTTCGACCTGCGCCCGCGCGAAATTTGTTCCCCTACTGGCTCGCCTGGCGCCGCCGCCTTTCCTGACCGCTTCGTCTCGGGCCTTTCGGCTTGCACTTGTGGGTGAGGCACACTCTTTTCTGTGCGCTGGTCTGTTAGGGCTTTCGGGGAAATCTTGCTCATAGCTGCTCGAAACCGATCGCTAAATCGGTGCGCACTTTTTCGAGATAGGCGCGATCCATGTCCAACTGCGACCTCGCGCACGTCACGCCCATTTCGAGCGCCGATATCTGCTGCGCCCACTCCGCTTCCAGTTTTGCGCGCTCCGCTACGATCTTCGCCTTGCCGTTGGTTAGCGCGTTTTGCGCGTCGCGTAGTCGCGCCTCTTGGGATCGAACGATTCCCTCGCCGGCTATAACTCTGTGCTCCTTGTCGTTCATACGTGCGGCCCGGCTTCGACTTGCCGGTGCGGTTCAAAGATGCGGTGCGCGATCACGACACCGCCGAGAATCAGCGCAAAGAACAGGA
>JBJMGJ010000293.1:0-6816 GCA_045807965.1 Bryobacteraceae bacterium
AAGACAGGTTCAGTTCGTCGAAGCAGCGGTTGATGAAGATGCCCTTCGAATACAGCATCGTGCCCATGGCTCCGTCGGCAACCATGATCTTGGATTTGAGTTTTTCGCGAATTTCAGCGGCGCGGGTGGACGAAGCGGTTAAGGTAGCTGTCATGCTCGGGTACAGGTACTCAAAGCGAGTATCGGAAGGGCTTGATGGGGCCCATTATACCGTCTTTGGGGGTATTTCGGCCGGCCGGAATAGTCCGGCGGCGGCTCGCCACAGGGTTACGCCCTGGCCGGGAGCCGCGTTAAGGCGTTCGGCGGCATTCTTCTGGTTTATGCCAACTTCGATGAATCCCCCACTACCCGGATAGGCGAACATCTCGCCCGAGGGTGCCTCGCCGAAGGTATTTCCGAATCTGACGATCGAATGGCCCGAAATTCCCAGTTCGAAGCTTGCGGTGAATACGAAAGAAAACTCGCTCGATCGAAAATTTGTGACCACGTTCCCAAACCGATCGACACTCAGAATCTTGCCGGCCCAGGCGTTTTCGTCGATTTGCACGGGACTCAAGCCCTCAAGCTTCTTCCAGTCGAAGATTTGAGGGCCTACATCGGAACCTGCTACCTTGCCGCACGCGACAGCAGCGCCCACCGGAGCGAAGATGTCGCGGCCGTGAAAAGTCGTTGAAATTTGCGAGCGCATGAGGTCTCGCCGAGAAATCTCATAGCACTTCGCGTCTGGATGAACTTCTGCAACCAGGCCGAACACGCCATTGTCAGGTCCGATGAAGACCTGCCCTCCGGCTTCGAGCAGGACCGGGCGCCGGGCTGTTCCGACACCAGGATCGATGACGACGACGTGTACTGTGTTGGGCGGAAAGCAGGGCGCGGCCTGACTGATTGCGTACGCGCCTGAGACGATGGAGAACGGCGGAATTTCATGGCTGATATCGATGATTGGCGTTGCGGCGTTTACGCTCAGAATCACACCCTTCATCGACGCAACATAATGATCCTGAAGGCCGAAATCCGTGGTGAGAGTGATGACTGGAAATTTCGGCCGGCATACCATCGCTGATAGAATTGTAATGTAAATACGGCGGTTTACCGTTCCGATTCCACCGTTTTCCGTGCGTTCGCTACCTTGCTTTATTTCGATCACAATGCCACTACGTTCGTGCTGCCAGCGGTTGCGCAGTTCGTAGGGGAAGCTCTGTCTGAAGTTCCCGGAAACGCGTCGAGCATTCACGGCGTAGGGCAAAGGGCGCGGCAAGAGCTGGAAAAGGCGAGACGCTTTCTCGCGTCTGCGTCTGGTGTCGCTCCGGGCGAAGTGGTTATTACAGGCGGCGGAACCGAATCGAACAATCTTGCAGTCTTCGGAGTTGCGCGCCGCTTTCGAAATCAGCCAGTCCACGTTGTCACCACCACGATTGAGCATCCGGCCGTTCTTGAGGCCTGTCGTCTGCTCGAGAACGAAGGCGCGGAGGTCACTCGCGTTGATGTTCGTTCAAGTGGAGTTGTCGATGCGGAGAGCGTCCGGCGAGCGATCCGGGACAACACGGTCCTGGTCACGGTCATGCATGCCAATAACGAGGTAGGCACCATTCAGCCGGTCGAGGAGATTGCCGCCGCGGTTCGTGCGCGTCGTCAAAGCGGACAAGAGATCTATCTGCATTCGGATGGAGTGCAGGCGTTGGGTAAGATTCCGGTCGACATTCGTGAGCTTGGAGTAGATCTGTATTCCGTGAGCGCGCACAAGGTTCACGCGCCGAAGGGTACCGGGGCTTTGTTCGTCCGAAAGGGTGTTCCGCTTGCTTCCACTCTCGTTGGCGGCCGGCACGAAGGTGGGCGGCGGGCGGGCACGGAAAACGTTGTGGGTGCGATGGCCTTCGCGAAGTCCCTCGAACTCCTCGATAACAGTGCGCCTGTCCGCCTCGCTGCGTTGCGAGATGATTTTGAGCGCCAGGTTCTATCGTCGGGTCTCGATGCGCAGATTAACGGGCGCAACGCCCCACGCTTGCCGAACACAAGCAATATCTGTTTTCCAAGAGTATTCGCGGAAAATCTGGTGATTGCGCTCGATCTGAAAGGCATCGCTGTTTCGACAGGATCCGCATGCAGCAGCGGTTCTCTCGAACCGTCGCACGTTTTGCTTGCCATGGGTTTAACTCGGGAAGAAGCCCGATCGAGCGTACGCATTTCGTTCGGCGCATATCAGAGTTCCGAAGACGTCCGGCAGTTGGCCGAAGTGATGTTGCCTCTGGTTGCGCGGTTCCAAGCGGCAAAGGGAGTGGAAACCCGTGTTGCTGTCTGAGGTATTAGCAGCCGAACAATTCGCATTGGGCGCGGGGCCAGTCGCAGTCGCGATGTCGGGTGGCGTTGATAGTTCCGTTGTCGCCGCGCTGCTCCATCGCGCAGGCCATCGAGTTGTCGGTCTCACTATGCAGCTTTGGAATCAGCGACGGTTGCCTGAGCTTGCGCCTGAGGGCGGTGCTGTTGGACGATGCTGCTCGCTCGACGACGTCTACGATGCACGGTCTGTTGCCGGGGAGCTTGGTATTCCGTACTATGTTGTGAACTTCGAAGACCGCTTCGAAGAGCAAGTGGTCAAGCCGTTTGTCGCCGACTACCTGGCGGGCCGTACGCCGATTCCCTGTACCCTTTGCAATAACTTCATCAAGTTCGATCAGTTCCTGGCGATGGCGGATAGTGTCGGGGCGGAGAAAATCGCCACCGGCCACTATGCGCGGATCGGCTACGACGAAGATACGAACCGTTACCAGATGCGGACCGGAGTGGACGGAAGCAAGGATCAAACATATTTCCTGTTTGGTCTGACGCAGGACCAGCTTGCGCGCACTGCTTTTCCGTTGGGAGGGCTTGTGAAATCAGAAGTGCGCAAGCTCGCCGGAGAGCTGGGGCTTGCCGTTGCCACCAAGAATGATAGCCAGGAGATTTGCTTTGTGCCGAACGGCGATTACGCCGCCTTTATTGATTCGTATTTTCGGGAACAGGGGAAAGACCCCACGGAGAGTCGCGGCGAAATTGTGGATAGGAACGGGCGGGTGTTGGGCGAGCATTCGGGGACACATCACTTTACCGTCGGCCAGCGCCGAGGGCTTCGCATTGCTGCTCCGGAACCGTTATACGTCATCGCGACTGAACCTCAGAGCCAGCGCGTCACGGTTGGTCATGGTGCTGAACTGATGAGATCGGAGTTGACGGCGCGCGACGTCAATTGGGTTTCGGTTGCGCCCATCAATGAGGATCGAACGGCAAAAGTGAAGATTCGTAACAAGCACGTTCCCGCAGAGGCTGCCATCATCCCAACCGCAGATTCCTCGGTCGTCACGGTTCGGTTCCGGGATCCGCAGCGCGCCATCACGCCCGGACAAGCAGCCGTATTTTACGATGGCGATCTGGTTCTGGGCGGCGGTTGGATCTCCTGAATACAGTTGGCCCAGCGTAAACGTCGGCTTCAAACCTGGGCGGAGTATGCCATTGCGCGTGCTTTGACCGGTGCTCTCGAGTATCTCCCGCTTTCGGTGGCGAAGGCCCTGAGTTCCGGCTCAACTCGCCTGTTGGACTTGGCGGTTCCGAAGCTACGCAAAGTGGCTCTGACCAACCTCTCGTTCGCCTTTCCCCAACTTAGCGTCGAGAAGCACAACGAGATCGTCGACGGCGTGTTCGAAGGTATCGCCAGACTTCTGCTCGCGATCTCGCGTTTTCCGCGCCTCAACCCTTCCAACATCCGGAACTGGATCGACTACGAAGGGCTTTCGAATTACCTCGACGCCAAAGAAAGCGGACGTGGCGTTCTTGTGGCGACGGCACACCTCGGTAATTGGGAATTGAGCGCTTTTGCGCACGCGCTGATGACCGAGCCCATGCACGTCATGATTCGCCCGCTTGACAATGAGCTGATTGACGAAATGGTCGAGGCGCGGCGGGCGCTTTCGGGCAACACGCTCATCGAAAAAAAGGAAGCAGCGAGATTGGTCATCAAGGCGCTACGGGCAAATGCCGCGGTGGGCATTCTGATTGACCAGAACACGACTCCCGCCGAGGGTGTTTGGATCGAGTTCTTCGGCAAATCCGCGTGTGCTTCGTCCGCCTTCGTCAAATTGGCTCACCATTCCGGGGCTGCTGTGATTCCGGGGTTTGCACTCTGGGACGCGAAGCTAAACCGCTATGTTCTGCGTTTCTATCCCGAGGTGGAGATGACCGGCCATGTGCAAGCTGATACGCAAGCGATTCACCGGATTTTCGAGGCGATCATTCGGGAACAACCGGACCAGTGGCTCTGGATTCATCGCCGTTGGAAGACGCGACCGCCAGGTGAGCCGCCATTGTATTGAGCTGGTGAAGAGAAGGACTTGTCAGCATTTGTCAATAGCATCCAAAATATAGAAACCAGACCTCGTCTCCCGGCCGGTTCTGTCCGTATTGCCCGTAACTCGATAACAACCAGAGGCTGGCCACGAGATCGATGCCTAAATGCTCACGACCACACGCGATGGTTGGCGATGTTTATGCCCTGACCTGCGGATTTCTCAGTTCAAGATACGTTCTTGATCTCTTATAAGGCTCATTCACTTAGATGCGCTTTGCTGTTCGCCAGATCGGATAGGGGAGCCCTGCGAGCCGGTTTATTGCCAGAGCCTGTGCCGTGAGTAGGATTACAGCTACTTCAATCGTCACAAGATATTCGGGTTTGGAGATGATTCCGAGCGAAACAATCATAGTGGTCGCACCGGCAGGCGGATGACTGATGCGCAGAAGCACCATAATGGCCCCCGTGAGCGACAGCGAAAGCGCAGCGGACAAAACCCGGGGCCAGTAGATCTCGGCCGGAAGGCCTAGTGGAAGATGGCTCATGCCGGTAACAGAAAACGCAGCAAAGCCACAGCACAGTGCGATGGCATGACCCAGAACGGCATTGCGGGGACTCGCTGTTTCCGCAAGCGGAGTGAAAAAGAACAGGTACGCTGTGGGGCCGAGTGACGGAAAAACAAACGGATTGTGCGTCAGGAATGCCAAGAGAGCGAGCAGACCAATGGTGGCGAAACTGTTCACGAACACGTAACTCGCCCACACGGCGGTGGGCGGCAAGTGGGCTAACAGCCAGCTCAACTTCAGCCGCTCGATGAGCCGGAAAACATGCTCAGCTCTGTGGACCGCGGCGCCTGGAGAAGTTTGGGGTTTGCGCCTGGTCATTTAAATGTTCGGCAGCAGATCAAAGTACTCGTCGTCTTCGTTCTTGCCGCCCTCGCCTTCACCGATCAGTTTTTCGGACTCGACAAATTCAATCCGCTCAATCCACTTGACCATTTTGTAGCCGAGCTGGTTTTCGACGCGTAAACGCAGTGGCGCCCCGTACACCGCAGGCAACGTTTCGCCGTTCATCTCGAACGCCAGCATGCAACCGGGTTTCATCGCATCGTAGATTTGTTGCGTATCGTAGTAGAGGCCGCCGTATAACGAGCCTCCGAAAGAGTAGAAAGCGATCACTTTGGCGTACGGCTTGGGCTTTACGATTTCGATCAGTTTGCGCATGGAGATTCCGCGCCATTGCGCAATGCCCGACCAGCCTTGGATGCAATGGTGCATGGTAATCGACTCTTCGGCTCCCAGAGCGCGCATCTCGTCTATAGAAAGCTCGACTGGGTTGTCGACCATGCCGGAGACTTTCAGCTTGTAGCTCTTGAACCCCTCGGCCGCGAGTCCCTTCCAGTCTTCCCGCACCGGCGATTTGCCATTGGGCCAGAAGTAGGGCGAGATCTGCGCTTTCGTGTAATGCTCGCGCGGAATCAGACGATCGAGCGTGATGAGTTTCACCGGCTCTGTGATCGCCTTCTGCGCGTGCTGCAAGCCGCGCGGGAAATACCAGGAAATATAATGGGCCGCTACCCAGCAAAGAAGCACAACTCCAATGCCGATAAAGCCGAGAATCATCCCCGTGGGGCGCATGTCGTCGGTGCCGAGGACAATGTGGTTCATATTGCGGGCAAAGCCAGTCAGCGCGACAAGCGTTACGTGCACCACCACAAACGCCAGGAATCCCACGAGCATTAGGAAGTGGATAGAGCGGGCTGCCTGCCGTCCGCCGAAGAGTTTGGCATACCGAGGAAAGCGATTCACCAGCGCGGGAGACATCGCCATCCCGGTGGCAATGGAGAGCGGGGCCATAACGAAGATGGTGGCGAAATAGGCCAATTGCTGGAGCGCGTTGTAGCCGTAAAAGCCATTCGGTTCGGGCGGCAAATGGAAAGTTGCGTAGTGGACGAACGTGTTCCAGGCTTCAACGAAAACCGCCGGAGAGGTGGGCACCAGCCGCTGCCACTGATTGCTGGTAAGCAATCCGCAGACGAAAAAAACGCCAGTGAGCACGAACCCATAGACGTTCATGAAGTGCCAGGAGCGTGCTATCCCCACCGTGTGACGGTAGCCGGGCAGCGCAAGGGCGGGCGAGATGTAGCGCGCGTCGTCTTTGGCCGTCCAGAGGCGGTCCTTGGGCACCATCAATGGCGTAAAGCGAATCCATTCCGTGCCGGGAGTGCAATCGTCATTCAGATACAAGCGCGGATGGTCCATCAGAATCGACAGGCCGCTGCGGATCAGCATGAACAAGAAGATAAGGTTGAAGAAGTGACTCCAGCGGATCCATACGGGAAAGCCATGTGGGCCGCTGGGGGCGCCCTCGAGAGATGCAGGGGAGGGCGCGATGTAAGGCAGGCCAAAGAACGCGTGTTGCACCCAGGCCAGAACGAATGGAGCAAGAGCGAGCACAATCAGGAGAATCAGGATAGAGGGGCGGATCCAAATTCGGAA
>JBJMGJ010000294.1:0-8727 GCA_045807965.1 Bryobacteraceae bacterium
GCCACCGTCTACCCCGCCCGGAAGCAAGATCTCGGCAGCACAACGGCGTGCTGAGGGAAGTTATCATGGTCGAGTACATTGGGGAAAGTGGTTACGAATTTCGGATCCCGCACTCGATCATTTCTAAGAAATGTAAACTCCGCCATCTGCGGAATCTCGAAGTCGCCAACCTTTAATGTGCCTGCAATGTTATTGGGATGAATATGCACGCAACTATGTCCGAGAAGAAGCTTCTCGAATACCCCGGCATAGATTCTATACAAGGGCTCGCTGAAAAGATGATCAAGGTAATGAAACTCGACGACAATTATCCTAAACCTCTGCAGGAGTGCACTGGGAGCGCTCAAGAGGCTTTCGTACTCGTAACCTTCGATGTCCATTTGTAACATAAGGTCATCATCTGAACTAATATGTGCGGCATCGACCCAGTCGGCCAAAGTAATGAATTCGCCCACCGTACTGCAGCCGACAAACTTCTTCACAAAGCTAAAACTGGGATGGGCGCGCGGCGGCTCCTCGACTGATGCATCGGCCATGAAGACTTTCATGCCTCGACTAGCGCAGTCTTCTTCAAATCCACAGATATCGCTTACCCCTGGAGAGAAACACGCCGCGATCCCTCCAAGATCGTTGGGCACCAGATAGCCACCGTCGGCCGCCGGGCCGAGACGGAGTAACTCGGCGCCGAAGGTGACCGGCTGTAGCCGCTCGATTAAGCTTTTGATTTTCGCACTGGAGGTCGCTGGCGTCGCAAAAAAGGGAAGCTTCCCCGGCAGGTTCAATATCGCTTCGGTGTTTCTGTCGATAAGCACACGAGAGTCGACGAGCCCAGCAGCTTCGAAACGTTTCGCGATTTCCGCTGCTACTCCAACGCAACGCGAGGCTAAACGCGTTAGCAGGCTATTGTGGCTTTTCGTCAGCGGACACCTCGCTTCTTGCACTCTGGCACCCCAGACCGACCAGCCACAGAGAGCGAACGGACGACAACTCGTCCGATGCGCAGCGCTGCTGGACGAAGAACCGCCGCCTTGATTACGCGATTGGGATAAGAAGGTGCGATCGCACTCAATGTCAGCGTCCGCCAACGCAGAGCTTCAAAGCGTCCCGCAGCCGAAAGCGGGTAGTCCTAGTTGAGCTCGACGCATTCGAATAGCTGATGGGCGAGGCTCCGGTCCGCGCAAATCAATTTGAAACGCATACCTGTTTCGGACATGAACTCGTCAAATGCTTGTGGTTCGTGCTCAGGGTGATTCATTTCATCGAAATAAAGCAAGGATCCTCCGCGAAGAAGAGGTCTGAGCTGGCGCAGCACGTACAGCGTGGAGGAATAAAGGTCTGCATCCATATTGAGGAGAAGGACCTCATGCGGAGGAGGCGAGTACAAAGGGATCGTCTGTTCGAACCAGCCTTTGAAGAAACGGACTCGGGGGTCATCGACGCGTGGAGGTAGGCCCTTTTGATCGAACTGCTGTCGAATCCATGGTCCGCCGCCATGTGGCAAGCCTTCGAAGCTATCGAAACCATGCAGGCAGCAACCTGGATGACGAAGGCGGGCCGACCAGTAACGCATACTCTCGCCCGCAGCGACCCCGATTTCGATATACAAAACTTGCCGATTGCCTAAACGGTCCGCGGCAACGTCCCAGACTCGCTCGCGTCCATTAACCCGCTGTTGCAAGTTATAGCCATGGTTCCTGACCCAGAGCCCCGTTCGGATGTAATTCAATGAAGCTTGAAGTTGGCGCACTTGGCGCGCACTCAGGCTCCGGCCGATGAGCGTAAGTAAATGTTTCGCTTGGTCGATTAAAGTTCTTTTCACGCGAGTCAAACAGCACTAGCAACAAGCCGCCGCGAGGAGCGGTTTACGCCCGACTTACCTCTTCATCAGGATGAAAGAACAACTTAGCGTAAATGTAAGCCAATCCTTCGCCCAGGACATCCCGCACTCCTTCACTATAACGCCACCAACGTTTCGGATCATAGTCAGGATTCTGAATCGGCACGACTCCAACGCGAACCTCGCTCCCGAAAGCCCTTTGAAAGAGTAACTGCGTTCGGCGTGCATGGGGACCCTCCGTGGCGACATTGATTCGCAGTGGATGCAACCCGTTTTCGGCGAACCAATCCCGCAGCGCGATGGCTGATGCGTAGGTTCTGTCTCGCGCACTGACCCGCGACGGAACCATGACAACCAGTTCGCTCGAAAGTCCCGCTGCGCGCAGTTGCCCGGCGCCGACACTGGCCGAGGTGTTGTAATCGTTCGTGTATCCTCCCATCCCGGTAATCGGACCGCCCGTGGTAAAAGCACGCTTATAACCGCGCTGCGTGAACTCTGCGACGGCTTGCTTTATTCCATAGATTCGCAGCCAGCCCTCCACGACCAGAATGTCAGTCTGCTGCCGATCGGTGACAGCCAGGAAGGGATACGCCCGAAGAAAAACGAGAGCCGCTATTCCGAAAAGGACGATCACCAGCAGAAGGTGGCCGAGCCACGATAAGCCCCAGCGTGGCCGCCGAGTGAAGACTCCGCCGAATGCCGAAGCTATCTGCGGGTGGGTTTGGCCAAGGGAAGACTTGCCTAAACGATCGATAGCCGGTTGAGGTTGCGCGGAATTCAAAGATTAGGAGTCGTTGTCTGCAGTCCGCCTGAGGCAGTCTTCAGCTGTTTCGAGCACTCGCGGAGTTATCGCGTCCCATGTCCATTGAGCGAGAAACTTGGTGTATGCGCGCTGTGCCATAGCAGCTGCACCTGATCGATCTTCGATTAACTCGACGCAAGCAGCAGCAAAAGTATCCGCGTCATCAGCGAGACGCAATTCCTCCCTGTTCCGAACCTCATAGCCATAAGCGCCGATTGAGGTAGAAACCAAAGGGCATTTTCGACTAAACGCTTCCGCAATTTTCACTCGCGTCCCACCGCCCATTCGGATCGGCACTATCATCAAAGCCCATTTGGCGATTTCATTCTTTGGGTCCTCGACCCAACCAAGGCCGTCAACCGACGGGTGGTCGGGTTTCAGCGGGCCGTCCGTGCCGGCTCCGATGAGACGCACGCGGAGTTGGGGCACGGCACGTTGGATTTTAGCTAAACAATGCTGCACGAACCACGTGAGACCGTCCGAGTTCGCGAAATACTCGAGAAGACCAATGAAGCCGATCTGCGGCGGTGTCACTGGAGTGCGAATCGGTTCGCTCGCGGGTCGCGAGAAACCATTCGGTATGACGTGAATTCGCTCCTGCGCAGTGAAACGACGCCGATCAGCCTCGCTGCAGACAGCGGCGACCGAAAAACGATCCATCACATGTCGCTCGTGCTGCCGCAAGAGTGCTGTTCGGGCGGTGCGCGGGAGCCAATGCTGTCGCTCGAGCTGATTCTGCGAAGTCGTCTCGTGCATCGAGCTCGGAAGGTCTCCGATGTCGATGACTGAACGTCTCCATCGCGCGTTCCGAAAGGAGTTTGCCGTTCGCAAGGTCGAGAACCACAGCAGATCGAACTCCTTGGCGGATTGCTTCATCCAATCCTCGCCGCGTTCGTCCGCCACGATGCCGTGGATGTTCGTAAACTCCGGATCCGTGAGCGAGCGCGCGCGAGCGCGCCAACCCTTGACTGGGGAATGCCTGACCTGGATCTCAGGAGCTACGTCAAACTCCGCCGCTGTTAGCGCTTTGTATTCATCGCTCACTTGGTGTGCGCCTACGGTGACCACGGTAACACTGCCAAGTTCGCGAAGCGCGCGAGCCAGATACAAGGCGCGGAGTTGCCCCCCGTATGCTCGATCATGCAGCCAGCAGGAGGAGACATAGAGAATCCGAACTCGATCTTGTTCGATGGGCACTTCGGAATATCCCTAAGCGTACCGGCTTCTCGGAACGGTCAGACTGCATCGCACGTCGGCTGGGATCATCCGTTGTGAGTTCGTCGGAGGCAATCTTCCGCGGTCGCCCAAACGCGGGGCGAAATCGCTTCCCAACTGAAGTTTTCCAAAAACATCCGATAGCCGCGATCACTCATCGCCGAGGCAGCCAAGGGATCCTCGATCAGCTGGACACAGGCGGCTGCGAAGGCTTCCGCGCTATCGGCAAGTAGTAGTTCTCGACCGCTCTCGAGGTCGTAACCATAAGCGCCCAGAGATGTAGAAACGATCGGGCACTTGCGCGCAAAACCTTCTGCAATCTTCACTCGGGTCCCCGACCCTTCGCGAATGGGCACGATCATGGCGGACCAGGAAGCAATTTCTTCAGCGGTATCGCTCAACCATCCCAGAGCATCGACGTCCGCATCGCCCGTGAAAGCCACCGCCTCCGTGCCGCGCCCAACCAAGCGGAAGCGAGCGCGGGGAATCCGGGTTCGAATGCGATTCCAGCATTGATCCAAGAACCACCGCACGCCCTCCACATTTGGGGGATAGTTAAAGCCTCCAACAAAACCAATACGCGGCGGGTCGAATGGCAAGCGAGTGGACTCCGTTTTCGGCACCTGAAAACCGTTCGGTATAACATGAACCGGCATGTTCAGGTTCAGGTAACCTCGATCGCGCTCACTGCAGACGGAGAGCACATCGAAGCGCTCAGGAAATCGCGCTTCACGTCGCTTCGCAGACACCATTCTAAGCGTAGCGCGCCCTCGTTGGCGTAGCGATTCTCCGTTTCGTGCGATGCTCCGCTCGCGCAAACTCGGAACGTCGTCGATGTCCATAACGGAGTTATTCCATCGCCCGACGCCGAATGCGTTCGCCACGAAGAGATGATGCAGCCAAATGAGGTCGAATTCCTTTGACAGAGCGATCACCCGGTCTCTTGCCGCGGGGTCAATTACCTGGCCGTGGACGCTAATATAGTTGGCGTCCAAACCGCACTGCAGCGTGCTGGCAAAGCTTCGCGCCGGCGCAACCTTGAGCTCAACGAAGTCAACGACCTCGGAGTCGCTTCCAACAGCATGGTGGGCGCGCTCACCGTCATCGTCGAAACGCACGACCACGACGCGAACCTCGCCGACGTGCTTGAGCGCGCGGGCGATATTTTCAACCCGCAACTGAGTGCCAAAGGTTTTCTCGTCCGGCCAGCAAGGGGCAACATAAAGAATGCGTTTACCAGGCACACGTCAAAACTTGTGGGATAATTCGTCGAGAACGCCTCCTAGGCGAGACGAGGCCTTGGTGCGGCCCGAAGCGCCCGGCGAATCCGTCGCAGGATGAGCCGGCAATCGTAAAAACTCAGCCGACCGAACATCGGGAATGGATTATCCCCAAATGTTCGCCAGCTAAATAGGCATAACCGGACCAGGACGCGGAACGGAATAACGTTACTTCCATCGTGCGCCACTCGGAGGTCAAACCACTTTCTTGCGGTCTCTGACAGCTCACGACCCCCAATTCCGACGCCGCCGAGTTCACTCCGCGAAAACGTTTTCAGTAGCCAACGCACAAAGCACATCGCGGCTTCGAGCTTCGCCGTGATCAGGCCGGGCGATTCTGCTCCGGAGATATTCAGCGCACTCCGCCGCCATCGGACCCGCGGCCCGGGTATTGTCCGGATCGGTTTCTCTCGCGCGAGAGAAAGGATGAAAGCGTCATCAGCCATCCAAGCCATGGGGAATTCGGGAAATCCACCGATCTCATCGTAGGCCGCTCGGGAGAAGATGAGGGCCTGCGCACAACTTTGCTGTTTTTCCTCCAGGCGTTCTTCGAGAAACGACTGCGCGGTTTGTTCAAGGGGAAGTTCGGGGAAGGAGGCTAAGACATCGGCCTGACCGTCGATCCACATGAAATTAAACCGGTAAAGTGGGTAGACGCCGCCCGTCTCCGCCAGCGTCTTGTAGAAAGCACTCACGCAATCTGGCTCCATCTCATCATCGTCGGAGAACAGTAAGATCCATCGCTCGGCGCATTGTTTGATGCAACGGTCCCAATGCCGAACGAGCGATACCTGCCCAAGATTCGTGGGGTAACGTTGATACTCGACGCGATCCGCCGAGAGGTTACTCGAACGAACAATCTGCTTGATAGACTCCGGACCCGCATCGTTGCCTATATAGACTTTGAATCGCGGGTCGGTCTGGCGCGCCAGCGATTCCAGAGCGCTGGCGAGGAAAGTCGGCTTAAACGCCGGCAGAACAATGGCAAGGTCAAACATGCGGCAGAACGTGCGTCTCTAGGAACGCGCCGCAGGACACAAAGCGTTCGCACTGACCTTCGCATCCCTTCTGGCGAATAGGCGTCTCAAGGCAGTCTTCACCGCTCGCGCGATGAAGCGGAGTTCCGAAGCCTCGAGCTGCGAACGAAAAATTTGGACGTAACGGAGGTACAGCAAGGTGCCCGCTAAGAATCGGCCGTCCTCCAACGTATGTTTTACGACCGCCCAGAGGTGACTTCTTAGCAGGCGCATTCTCTCCTGCCGTCTTGCCAGACCGCCTGGATAGACGTCGTTCGCCTCCCTACGGAGCAGATACATCGTGCCTTCATAGGTCCTATCCACCTCGGATAAGCTGTTCCGTTGATGACGTCGCAGTGCAGTCAGGACCGGCTGCTCGAGGTAAACAAATCCCGGAGAAGTGCAAATGCTCAAGAGCAGATCCAAGTCCTCGCAATACAAGGCATGATCGGGGAAACCTTCGGCCTGTCGGAAGACGTCGGCCCGGAATACCGTAACTCCGCTACCACGACACATAATCACTGGATAAGTCGACAGGTAATCTTGGTAAAGCTGCGTCTCGAGCGATGTCCTCGTTACCTCAACCACCTCCTCCGACCTATGAAACAATGTTATTGCTCCGCCGAGAGCTGAGGCGTGGGGGTGCCGTGTTATTGCATCGGCATAGGTCTCTAGAGTCCATGGAAACCAAAGATCGTCACTATCGAGGAAGGCAATATAGCGCCCCGAGGAATGCTTCGCGCCAGTATTGCGCGCGGGACCAGGTCCTTGATTCGCCTGGCGCAATAAAGTGATTTTCTCCCCGTACGAAGCGGCGATCTCCGCGGACGCATCGGTCGATCCGTCGTCAACGACTATCAGCTCGAAGTCCCGAAAGGTCTGTGCGAGAACCGAATCAATCGTGGAGCCGAGAACATGCGCGCGGTTGAAGGTCGGAACCACTACGCTGAAGAGCGGCTCCTTCACTTGCAACGCGCCGGCCCGCTTTCGCCACAGGCAAAACTAGGGGTCGCCGACGACTGGGCTCCCGCCAGCTCGGGGCGACGGTGAGGAATCACCTGACGCCCGGCTCTTCGCGCTATCGTGAAGAGCGCTTCAGCGATCCCGAAAAACTTCGCGTACGAAACGAGGAAGCGATAATAGTCCCATGACAGCGGAGAGCCCCAGTAGTCTTTGCTGATAGCGATAGACTCGCTGCGTTGCTTCGCTTCGAGCGAGAAGGAGATGCTGCCTTCGTCGCAGCGGAAATTAGCCAGCACCTGTCCAACTGTGCGAACGCTGAAATGCTCGGTGATCTTAATCCAGTGCCGGTAGTCCATTGCGTAGCGATCGCTCTCCTCAAACCCTCCCACCTTGTCGATTGCTTGCCGCCGGATGAACGTTCCGGGCGCAGGGATGAACACAGTGCGGCCCCAATGTTTCCAGTAATCGATCAGTTCGTGCCGGTTCGTGTACGCTGCCTTCGAAATCTGCACCGTTGAGCCATCGTTCCTCACATTCCGGCAATCGCCTGTGACCACGCCCGTTTCAGGAAACTTCCCGAACTCGGACGCGACCGCTCGAAACGCCCCCGGCTCGTAGAAGTCGTCATCACCGATGACGCCCACAGCATCTCCCGTTGCCAGCGCCAACCCTTTGTTCAAGGCGTGAGACAAGCCGCGGTCGCTTTCCGATATCCAGCGAAGATGAGGATAGCGCGCGGCTGCAGATTTAAGCAGCTCGACCGTTCCGTCCGTGGAAGCGCCGTCAATGATCACATGTTCTTTCGGCGCATAATCCTGACTCGCGGCGCTCTCGATGCAACGTTGCAGCAGGTCGGCGCGGTTGCGGGTCGCAGTTATCGCGGAGAGCTTGAACATCTTTCTCGATTCAGCGTAACAGTTTCAGGCAGCCACCGACTTGTAGACCTCCACCGTGCGCCGCGTGGTCTCCTCCCACGTGAAATGGCTGGCGTGTTTGATGCCGCGGTCGATAAGTGCTTCGCGTTTCCCACCGAGTTCCCGTAATGAAAGGATCGCGTCAGCCAGCTCATCCACCGATTCAGGGTTTACGATGATCGCGGCGTTCCCAACAACTTCGGGCAAGCTCGAGCGGTCCGAACTAATCACGACCGTTCCGCAGGCCATCGCGTCCAAAGGCGGGATGCCGAATCCTTCATAGAGGGAAGGATAGATCAGCGCTTCGCTGCAACGGTAAAGCTTCGCAAGATGTGCGTCATCGACAAACCCGACCTGGCTTATCCGGAGCGTCAGACCAAGCGCTTGCACCAACTCCAGCTCATGATCGTGCAACGCTTCACCTACGATGCAGAGCGTTAATTCGGGCCAGAGTTCCACCACCCTGCTGAAGCCGAGCACCGTGCGGATGAAGTTCTTGTAGATGCCCCGGTTACCTATGAACAAAACAAACGGCGGCTTCGGCACCGTCTCAGGTCCAAAAGACATCTCGCGGCCTAAATCTGACGCTAGCGGCGTGACTGTGATCCGCGCGTCCGGAATAGCATAGCGCTCTTGCAGGTCGGCCTTGGTATTCTCCGAGATACAGATAATCGCATCGGCCGCTTCGATCATGGTGCGC
>JBJMGJ010000295.1:0-8260 GCA_045807965.1 Bryobacteraceae bacterium
AGGAGTGACTTTCCACTGATCTTGTACGAATAAGCCAGAGTATTTGCTTGATGTAAACAGCGACGGATAAATTTGTACCGTTCCCGTGCCCGTACCGAGCAGAAGACTCGCGATGCCTTCGCCGAGATCAGAGCGCGCGATATTAGGATCAGGCCCTTGCGTGTAGCCCTGTCCGAAGGCAAACGAGCCGTTGGTCCCGAGCCCGCTGTACTCAAACGTTTGTAGAACGCGGAACTCGCCTCCAACCTTCAGATTATGACTACTGAAGCTCTTACTGATGCTGCCTTTCCAGTTATACGACGTCGAAGCCTGATTGATGAACCCGAGCCCCGGGCCGAGCGCCGAATACCCCGTAACTGTTACATTCGGGAAGGTCGTCGGCTGACTCATTTGGGCGGCAAGCGTCGGCGAGAAGCCAATACTAGTGGGATTGAAGTCGCCCGGGTATGGTGGTTGACTTATCGTCCACCGCACGACTCCGAATCTCAGATTACTTATCAAAGTAGGGGAATGGACATGGGTATAGTCAATCCGGGCCACCTTGGCTGGTCCTCTCTGACCGCTGATCGCGCTGCCATTGGGATCCGCGATCGTACGGTACAGATTCGGGGCTATCGTCACAGGCGAGAATGAACTCACCGCGAAGAAGGCATGATCTTTTTGATTGGGTGCCCAGTCCAACTTGCCATCGAACTCGTTCGTGTTATAGGTCTGAGTCCCGCTGCCGAAGTAGTTGTTGATGCCGGTGCACGCATCTCCCCGACTGGTGGGCAACGGATACAGATTCACCAACGACGCGCCGGCCCGATCCCAACGTGTAGCCGGGACCAAGTTCCCGGGGAATGGCGAACGAACAAAACCGGTCCCGCTCGGCGCGGTGCGGGTGGTAGTAGGATCAAAAATCTGGACGGGCACGCAGGCGCTGCCGACCCGCCTGAATACCTGGCTGAAGTCCCCGTTTCGCTCCGCGACCGTTGGTACAGTGTCCGTCCGCGACTGGAGCGCTCTCTGCTGCAGGCCTTCGTAGCTGAAGAAGAAGAACAGCCTGTCAGGAACCACGGGTCCGCCGATCGTGCCTCCGAACTGATTCCGCTTGAAGCTGGCAAGCGGTACGCCGGCCCGGTTTGCGAAGAAGTTGTTGGCATCCATCTTGCTGTTTCGGAGGAACTCGTAAACGGTGCCGTGAAACTCATTCGTTCCGGATTTGATGACCGTATTGATGACACCTCCGCCGGTGCGGCCGAACTCCGCCGAGAACGAATTTGTCTGCACTTTGATTTCTTCGACGGCATCCGGGGAGGGATAAACAGTCACGAATTGTTCCGGTAGAGCGCCAGGCATGGTGCTGGTAATTCCATCAATTGAGTAGTCGTTGCTCATCGGCCGACCGCCGTTGATCAGAATGCGAGCGGTTCCTACATAGTCGTCCCCGTAGGCTCGCATTGGTACCGTGCCGGGCGAGAGAAAGGCGAGGCGATATGCGTCGCGGGTGTTAAGAGGTAGATTCTCTAGACTTCTTCGGGTGACATCCGTGGCGAGGGAACCAGTTTCTGTCTCCAACGCCACAGCGCTGGCAGCGACCGTTACCGTCTCGCTGACCGTACCCAGTTCGAGCGTCAGATCGATGCGGTTAATCTGGTTGACCCGGATATCGATATTGCTGACGTGGGAAGCTTTGAAACCCGGCTTCTCTGTGAACACCTCATAAGCTCCGGGAGCCAGAAGGGGTGCAGTATAGTAGCCTTCCGCATTCGTCTGGACCGTTCTGCTGACGCCTGTTGCGGTTTGCGTCACTTTCACCTGAACGTCTGCGACCACCGCTCCACTCGCGTCCGTGATTCTCCCGGTAATTTGTCCGGTGATTACCTGGGCTTTCAGGTCTGGTGCGGTTGTGAACAGCACAGGCATTAACGCAACGGCGGTCAACAGCTTCTGGAACCATCGTGAGTCCCGCACAAATGGGCAGACTGAAAACATGTGACTGGACATCCCTGAACTCGGCCGCAGAGCTTTCCGCGGCAACACTAATCTAACAGGAAACCGGCTTCCGTGAACGTTTTTATTACGTTAGCAACGCGTTAGTAACGTCAATTTTCGGGTGTTACACTGCGGGGAATGCCGTTGGGAACCCCTAATTCCGGGACCGCTAATGAAGCGCTGGAAAGTGTTCTCAAAAGCGAGGCATTCCGAGATAGTCCGCAACTCGGGACTCGGCTAAACTTCCTTGGCCGCGCTGCGATCGAAAACAAGCAAGTCAAGGCATACACCGTTGCTGTCGACTGCTTCTTCCGTTTCTACCCTCAGTGATCGGGGGCTTTGACATTTGTCCAAAAGAAGCTCATCACGGGGAAGCCGCCCGAAACGGCCATCTCGGACGCTACTCGCGCCACCACCGCGTTCGCCTCCGCCATCCCGCTCGCCAGCTCCGCTTCAAAGTGTTTGCGCAATGTTTTCGGAGAACGAACTCCCACCATCGCGCAGATGTGTTCCTGAGGCAGTCTCCATGGCGCTCAGCGATTGGACCAGCTTCCGCTGCTCGCGTGTTCAGTTATGATGGCGACAGCTCGGAGTCGGCTTCATCAGTCTTTCGGGATCTCGTTCTAGCGCGACGTAATCGTCAGCGCATCGCGGGATTCCCTACTGGCTCGATCGGCCGAATGCCGGATGATAGTTCGGGTACGCCGGCCGCTTAAACGTCTCCGGTGGATTCTTCTTCAACTCTTCTAACGCCACTGCCACGGCTCGCTCCAACTGCGGGTCGTGACCTTCCCGGACTAGCTTCGGGTCCTGGTCGACCTCGATGTCGGGAATAATTCCATGATTCTCAACCTCCCACTCCCCCCGTAGCCCATAGAAAGCCCATCTAGGCGCCGTTACTGAGCCGCCGTCCATCAGCGTAGGATAATTACCGATACCAACCAAGCCGCCCCACGTCTTTGTACCCACCAGCGGGCCAAGTTTTGCCTTCCGAAAATACCATGGCATCGCGTCTCCACCCGATCCCGCAAATTGGTTGATGATCATCACCTTGGGTCCATAGATGGCTTGCGTAGGGTCCATGATGTCCTCGCCTTCGCGCGTCGCGATCATGCCCATTGGATGGCTCCGGCTTAGGTATTCGATGATGTAATCCGCGACTTCTCCGCCATGGTTGTATCGCTCATCCAACACCGCTCCTTGCTTATCAATCTGTGCGAAGAAGTAGCGATTGAAGCTGGTGTAACCTCCCATCGCGGTATCCGGCAGATGAACATACGCGAGTTTTCCTCCGCTCAGTTGATCCACCTTACGCCGATTTCCCTCTATCCATGCGAGATGACGCAGCTTTGCTTCGTTATCGACCGGCACTACCGTCACATCCCTTGCTCCAGATCCGTCAGGGTTGGGTCCAACACGCAGAGCAATCTGTTTCCCGGCAGATTGCTGGAAGAAGCTGTACACGTTCTCACTTGAATGAAGCTCGCGACCTCGCACCGCCAGCAGATACTCACCCTCTTTGACGTTTATCCCGGGTTGGGTGAGCGGAGCTTGCAATTCCGGATTCCAATTTTCTCCGTTGAAGATCCGGGCAAACCGGTAACGGCCGTTCTCAATCCTGTAGTCAGCGCCTAGGAGACCGACCTTGACCTCTGGGACCTCAGGGTGCGTTCCTCCGCGAACAAACATGTGGCCCACGTTGATGTTCCCCAGCATTTCGGTCAAAAGATAGTCCAAATCCGAGCGACTGCTGAGGCTGTCTAGCCATGGGGCGTAGAACGATTCCGCACGCTTGATGTCGAGACCATGCCAATGCGGATCGTAGAAGAAATCGCGCTCGATGCGCCAAGTCTCCCGATACATCTGCTTCCACTCGGCACGAGGGTCCACAGACACCTCCATCTCGGCTGTCTTCAGCGTGCCATCACCCGGTTTCGCGGGCGCCTCCGCACCGGTCACAGACCATTTATCGCCTTGCCGGTAGAGCATCTTCTCTCCGTTGGCCGCGAGCACGAACACGCTGACTCCGCCGATAATTGTCTCGGTCTTTCGTTTTTTGAACTCAAATCGACTTACGATAAGCTGCGGCGGACCCGGGTTCATCTCCACAATCGGCCGTTCTTGAACGTAAATGACACCCTCTTTGCCGGGTGTTACAGCAAAGAAGTTTTTTTCGGGGATAGGAACGGCAAGTATTCGCTGGCCGATATTGTCGAAGTCGATCCGAACTTCGGGCGTTTTCTCTTCGTCGCTTTTGTCGCTGCTAGCATCGCTGGATTTACCGTCCCTTGCGCTCTCTTCCTTCGGCTTTTCTCTTGCGGCTTTCTTGTCCCGATCCTTGGCGGAATCGGCATTTTCGTCATCGCTCAATGGTGCGAGCGGCGATGGCAAATCCTTGCGAAGCACCATGACATAGACGGCACTGGTGACTGGACGGCCAATGCTCGTCATGTCGATCCAGCCGTTTGACAGACCGACGTTGGTGCTGGCGAGGAAGTAGAGATACTTGCCGCTTTTGTCGAAAGCCGGCGCATAAGCGTCGCTCAAGCCGTCTGTCACCTGTGTACACTTCGCGTCAGCTGCGGAGTAAAGCCATATCGCGTGCAGGTGGTTTCGAAGCTGCTTGGCGTACCCCAGCCACTTACTGTCCGGGGACCACTGCGGCCGCAAGTCAAAGGTCGGGCTGTCGTAGAGATCGGTATCTACATGGACCGGCGTTGGCTTCGCAAGATCGACGTACCACAGATTCAGGCGCTTGTCAGTATATGCAATTCGCTTGCTGTCGGGCGCCCATACCGGTGTGTAGAAAAAAGAGGGGGGCGTACCGAGATTGATTTTTGTCACATTTCCTAGGCCATCTTGTGCCCGAATGTGTAGCGCGTATTCACCCGATTCGTCGGAAAAGTAAGCGATGGATTTGCCATCGGGAGACCAAGCCGGATCGCGGTCGGCGACCCCCGGGCTCGCGGTAATGTTGCGGATATCGCCGTGTTCAACGGGAACAGTCAAGATCTCGCCGTGCGCTTCGAACACGGCTCGCTGGCCGGTCGGCGAAAGCCCGGAGTTGAGCATCATCTTGTCGGTGATTTTTAGGAAGTGAGAGCGGACTTCGGCCAGATCTGCCGCAATCGCGATATCTACCTGACGCGTTTTGCCAGAGTGCAGATCCAAAATGTAGATGCAACCGAATTGCTCATAAACAATCCCGTCGTTTGTCGCGGCGGCCGACTTGAAATCGAGACCGCCATTCTTCACCACTTCCACCACTGCCCTTGATCGGATGTCATAAGACCAAAGGCTCACGTTGCCCTTTCGGTCCGAAAGAAAGTAGACCTTGTTGCCGATCCACATTGGATTGAAATCGTTTGAGTTCTCTCGCGGGATGGGAACGATGCTCGAATCGTGCAGGTCCGCAAGCCAGATTTTGAGCGTCTGGCCTCCTTCATAACGTTTCCAGGCCTCCTGCCAATGGAAGATGGGTTGGTACGCGATATGGGAAGCGTCGCTCGAGTAGGAGCCGTCCTCGGCCATAGGTAAGGGCAGCACTTGAGGCAGCACAGAGTCTGCGGACCCATCCACCGGGATCGTGTAGAGTTGCCCGCTGTCAGCAAAACTTTCCCTCCGGGAGTTGAACAGTACGCGTTTCGCGTCCGGCGTCCACCCGATCGCCACGTCAACGGTGGGGTGATACGTGAGCCGTCGTGGAATACCTCCGTCTGCAGACACAACATACACGTCTGTATTTCCTTCGTATTCGCCTGTAAATGCTATCTGTTTGCCGTCTGGCGAGAAGTGTGGACCCGACTCGCGCCCGGTCCCGGTAGTGAGCCGACGAGCTTGCCCGCCCTTGCGCTCGACAATCCAGAGGTCGTTGGCGTATTCGAAAGCAATCTGGTTTTGGCTGATGGTCGGTGCTCTGAGGATGAGGCGATCGGAGTCTTGCGCAGCTTGGAGGGGCGGGGTGGACAGGCTGAACAGGATAAGAAGGTAAGTGGAGAGTGCTGGTCTGATAAGATCGCGCATCGCAATCGGGATTATAGCCGGCGTCAACTGAAGCTCAGGATTCGTTTCCTTTTCCCTGGAACAAGCCTCCCGGCCACAGTGTATTTCGAGTTTGCCCGTTTGCAGCCGCTTATCCAATCAGGGCAGGAAGCCGGGATTGCTTTCCAATGCTGTAGGAAGACTTTCGCCTGTAACGATATATAGTTCCAACCGATGAAATCTCATCTGTTATCTGGCTGTGCGTGCCGAAAATCGAAGTAGGCGGTCCCCAGGGATGCCCGCTGCCTTGGCCGGCAGCCGTCCGCTACTTTGATCTTAATCGGCATGAACACCACCGAATCGCAGCCAAACACGTCCTGGAACTCGTTGAGAAGCTGAGCTTCCCGTGTTTCCGGTGTGCGTTTCAATCCAAGTGCTTCGGCATGACTGAACTTCCTCCGGTGCATGTGGAAATAATCTGCGACCGCTGCATACCGATGCTGACATGGTCACGTGATAAGCCATCACACGTTTCCTGCATGAACGCGGAGCCACCTCTTCATTTCCCGGGCCCCGGCTCGCTCGTCCTTCCGGGCCACGAACCGATCGCCAGATCCGTTCGGAGGCAATCGCGTGGCTCGTGAACTTTCGCATTCAGAATGGCATCCAAAATCGCCACGCCTGTCACACCGCTAATATCACTAATCTGCATGAACGCTGCCGTTACGTTATTCAGACATATTCGATGAAAAACGCGCCCAACTCGGCAAAGACTATCACCATCTGCATGGTCACGCAGCAAGTCATGACACTTTCCTGCGCTGTCAGCGTGACCTTGGCTGTTGTTTGACGCAGGGTGTTAACGTCGGTAAACGCGCCTCGGATCGAGAAACGCGAGCGATGCCACATCGCGCCGAACGGCGGATCTGCGATCATGACGCGCAGGACCGGATGTGACGCATGGAGGTGAGATTTCGAAATGTCTGAACCAACCAAAGAAGAACTACTCGCGCGGATCGCTGAACTGGAGAAAGAGAAATCAAGTAAAAGATCCGGAAGCCTAACTTTCAAAGTGAGCGAGAAGGGCGCCGTCAGTGTGTATGGAGTGGGCAGGTTCCCGGTCACGCTGTACTACGAGCAGTGGATCCGGCTGTTCAACGCGGCCGAAGACATCAAAGCTTTCATCGAGGAGAACAAGAGCAAGCTGAAGGTGAAGGAAGAAGCATGAGACCGGTCCGGAATGCGGCATTGCGGCGGAGGCCAGCGCGGAAGTCTTGCATCTGGTGAACGAACTAAGAGACGGGCAGACCGGATACAGCTGCATTCTCGGCTTGCGCCTTCCATTCGGAAAACTGCTGATGGTACGCCGCGTTCAGCCACTCGGAATGTTGAGTATACGTCTTGGGATGCATCCAGCGCCAGTACTCGCGCAACGTCTCAAGCAGTTTCGGACTGAGCGGCACATCGCGATCCCGGTTTCGCTTGCCGTGCCGGATATGGACGATCATGCGTACGCTGTCGATGTCCGCAACTTTGCGATGACAGAGTTCGGCCCGGCGCATGCCGGTCGAATATAGCGTAATCAGCATTGCGCGATGGAACAGATTGCTAGCTGAATCGATGAGCCGGACGGCGACGCATCGAAAAGATCGAATCCTTATCTGGTTTTCGCGGTCTACTTTGGTTCCGCGCCAGAATGACGTCTGAGGCTCACCTTCCTGCCAACTCGCCACGGCCACAGAGTGGTGTGAATAGTCAGGGATAAAGCCTTCCTCCATAACGCCGTTGCATTTGGGACATGATTTCGGAGCGTCCATAGCCTTTCATTCTCTTGCATTGGGAATCACCCGCCAGATGCTCGAACTCTTCTTTCGTGGGTCGACCTAACGCGGCCTGTTGAATCCGCACCAAGGGTGGTTCCGTAGTTCCAGTTGTACCCGCTCGGCATGTCCCGAGAATACATGGCCTATCAAAGACCCGTAGACGAGTAGAAGTCGGCTTGCTAGCATAGGTGCTCCGATAAGAGTTTACTCGGCCATTTTTGTTGTACTAGCTCGGATCGACATCCGTTACTTGGAATGGCCTAGCCTCTCCGTGTCTCACATCGAACGTACAGCCGCGCCAGAGGCATGTACGGTGGACGCCGCTGAATTTCGCCTAGGTGGAATCGTGCTCGCGCCCAGTCCAGAGGGTCGCCACACCACGAATGCTGCGCTCTCTCCCTGTGTTGTCGATTTGCAGATCGCGTCCTCCGAGTAGCGGTTCAGCGCTGTCCAGTTCTTGAGAGCGTAGCGCACGGCGC
>JBJMGJ010000296.1:0-7403 GCA_045807965.1 Bryobacteraceae bacterium
CGGATCACGGTACGGCCAGAGGCCGTCGGTGAATACGCAAATCCGAAGCGGGGCGAATAATCGGTGCGATCGATGTGAATACGATTCGTGCTGATGCCGAGCGCGGCGAGGCTTGCGGTCGGATTGATTGTCGGGGGCTGAGCGTAATCGAACAGGTCGTATCGGATGCCGTAGTTCAGGGTGAGCTTACTGCTAACGTGCCAGCTGTCCTGAAGGAAGAATGCATATTCGTTCACGTTTGGATTGCTGGTTCCACCCGTGGTGCCCGGACCTGCGAACGCCTGTGTGAATTGGCTTGGCTGATTGGCGGCATAGGCGGCAAAACTCGGGAACGTAAATGAACCGCTAAAGTTGCCCGGGAAATAGTTGGCGATTCTCTGGAAGATAATGTCCGTGCCGGCCTTCATGGTGTGCGCGCCCTTGGTCAGGGAGAAGGTGACGGTCGGCTGGTAAGTAGTCACGTTAGTGAATCGGGGGCTGTAGCTGTTCCGTCCGAAGCTCAGGACTGTCTGTCCGTTCTGCTGGAGGACGGTTTCCGGTGCCGAGGAGTTTGCTTCGCCCGGTTCATTGTCCCGCGTGTAGAAGAATCTTCCTTCAAGGACGCTATTGGGCGTAAATGCCGCAGTGTAGATGAAACCAGCATTATCTGTCGACACATTGCTGTTTCCCGTGTGCCCTTGCGCGCTCGTCGCGCCCGCGTTCTCGTAATTCAACCCTTTGAAGCGGTTGGCGTTGTAGCGGAAGCTGATGTGTTGGTTATCGGTGACGTTCCAATCCACCTTGCCGAGATAGACGTCGTTATTGAGCGAGTTGGTATACGAAACCAGATACGGCGCGAGGCTGGCCAGCACCTGTTGACCGACGGTGTCGTTGGCCGCCGGGAAGACACCTGGCGTCACTACGACCGGGTTTGTATTTCGTTGCCCGTCGTAGTCGAAAAAGAAGAACGCCTTGTTCCTCACCACGGGACCGCCGATGTCGCCGCCAAACTGGTTATAGTGATAAGCGCGCTTCCGCAGACCTTGCGCGTTGTTGTCCCAGGTATTCGCGTTCAGGGCCTTATCGCGGTAAAACTCGAATACGTCCCCATGGAAGCTGTTCGTGCCTGATTTGGTTATCACGTTGATAACGCCCCCGCCGGCGCGGCCGATCTCGGCCGCATAGTTGTTCGCGTTGACCTGCAGTTCCTGAATGGCGTCTTCGCTGAACGAATACGGGTTGCGGCCCGTTCCGGCCCGGCCAACAGACTGCCCGAAGAAGGTATTGTTCGCGTCTGAACCATCGATCAAGAGACTATTCGACGTCCCGCGCTGGCCTCCGAAAGAGAGGTCGCCGTTTCGAGTAGGATCGCGCACCACGCCGGGCGTTAGGAGTGTGAATTCCAGAAAGTTGCGTCCGTTAATCGGCAGACTTTCCACCTGGCGACTGGATATGGCCGTGCTGGTTACCGTGCGGCTGGTTTCGACGAGTGGCGCTTCGCTGAGAACCGTCACTTCCGCCGTCGTCGACCCAACCTCCAGATTGACGTTCAATGTTGCCGCTGCCCCTACAGCCAGACTCACGTTGTCGACCCGGACAGACTTGAATCCGGAAGCGGCTACGAAAACTTCATAGGTTCCGACCGGAAGCCCGGATAGATTGTAAAAACCTGCGCCCGTCGTTTGTGACTGGCGGGTAAACCCGGTACTGGCGCTCTTTGCTGTGACCTGCGCATTCGGAACAACGGCCCCGGCTGGATCGCTCACTGTTCCGTTGAGTGACGTAGTACCTACTTCCGATTGAGAGAAGCCGAGGGACGTGGCGGCCAGTGAGAGAAATACAACAAAACAGCACCGTAGAAGTCCTGAAAGCATATCTATCGACTATAGCCGGGAAAAGTAACAATATGACGACCAGCCATTCCGCGCCTTTGCAAACAGGCCAGCGGGTTTACAGTAGTCGAGGAAGCCATGAGCAAACCCGACATACGGAAAGAGGGCTGGGGCGTCGATTCCAGCAGCCAGGCGGTGAGCCTTTACACCTTGACGAATGCAGCCGGCACCGAGGTGAAAATCACGGACTTTGGCGGGCGCATCGTCTCGCTCAAGACCGCCGACCGAGAAGGAAACTTCGCCGATGTCGTCCTGGGGTTTGACAATCTCGACGGCTACCTGAGAAAGAATCCGTTTTTCGGAGCTCTGGTCGGGCGCTACGCCAATCGGATTGCCAAGGCCAGGTTCGAGCTGCATGGTCACACCTACGAACTCGCCCGGAACAACGGGCCCAACGCGCTACACGGCGGTTTGCGGGGATTCGACAAAGTGCTTTGGGACAGCCAGGTGGTCGACACAGGAAAGGGTCTCGAACTCGAACTGCAGTACGTGAGCTTGGATGGCGAAGAGGGCTATCCGGGAACGCTGAAAGTCCTGGTGACTTACAGCTTAAATGAGAACAACGAACTCGCAATCGATTACCGGGCTACCACGGACAAGGACACCGTGCTTAACCTGACGAACCACTCGTATTTCGACCTCACGGGCCAGTTTGGGGGCAACATACTCGATCACCAGGTGACGATCCACGCGGACCGGTTCACGCCCGTGGATTCCAACCTTATCCCGACGGGAGAGCTTCGCGATGTCTCGGGGACGCCTTTCGATCTGAGAAAGCAGCAGCGTATCGGCGCTCGCATTAACGAAGATGACGAGCAGCTAAAACTCGGCTGGGGCTACGATCACAACTTCGTCCTGAACGGTCAAGGGCTTCGCGTCATCGCTTCGGTGGTGGATCCCACGACGGGCCGTAAGCTCGAGGTGCTCACTACGGAGCCTGGCGTTCAGTTTTACACCGGCAACCACCTGGACGGAAGCGTAACCGGCAAGGGCGGCGTGACTTATAAATACCGTTGGGGATTTTGCCTGGAAACCCAGCACTTCCCGGATTCGCCGAACAAGCCTGAATTCCCGTCTACAGTTTTGGAGGCTGGGGACCAGTTCCATCAGATCACGATCTTCCGGTTTTCCACCGAACCGTAAGCGTCACTGGAGAGTAACGAATCCCATGGCGTCCGGAGTCTTTTCGGTCCGGATAACGCCCGTTACCGTCCAACTGTTCGGGTCGATTTGATGGATTGCATCCGTTGGCTGGTCGCTCACGTAGACCAGCCCTGTGAAAGGGTTTACTTCGAGCGAGCCCGGATCCTCTCCCAGTCCCTCTGAAATGATCGCGATAACCGCGCGGCTGGCAATGTCGATCTTCCACGTCGCGAGTTTTCGCGGGCCGGCGAATCCAGCCCCGTACAGAAACCTGCCGTCCTGGCTGAACTTCGCGACGAACGGCGTTCCCTGGACAGGCACTGTGAAATCGAGCGAATTGTCGGCCGTCCGAAAAAAACCGATTTTGCCCGCCGGGCCAAGATTCGTGACAAACCATCGTTCGTCCGGGCTTAACGTCATGCGTTGGTTCTCGCCTTCTGTCGGGATTGTCGCCTCCAATCGTCGCGCCTTCACATCGAGCACCGAAATGCTCTTCGACCGGACATTGCTAACGTATGCTTTCCGTTCGTCCCGCGTGAGTGCAAACATATGCGAGGTATTCGAACCGGTCGGGATCGAGCCGATGATGGCCGGCCGATTCGGATCGATTAGGATGAACGACTCGGCAAGCTCAGCGGTCGCGTAGACCGTGCCCGTTTCCGGCCCCACCGTCACACAATGCGGGCGCCGAAACTGGCCTGTGTCGAGTGATGCGCGTTCCGTCCCGGTTAATGAGTCGAAAATATGGAGGGTATGCCCGTGCTCGCCCGGTTTGCCGACCCCGGATGTCCCATAGATTGGAACGTACACCGATCGCCCATCTCGCGAGAACGCTGCCTCGTGCGGATTGATGATTCCCGGGGTGACTGCCTGGGAAACTTTCGCATTCGTATCGGCGTCGTAGATCGTAATTCCAGGCAGATCTTTGCAGACCACGAAGAACAGACGTGCGGGGCTGGAAGAGGCGTAATGCATGACTTATTTATCATGATCCACGCCGCACGTATCTGAAAATACGGCACGTGAGGATGGGCAGCCTGGAGGGTTAGCCCGGCACGCCAGCTATCTTGCCGTTAAGAAGTTCCATTTCTGTCAAGATCATTTTCAGTACCGTCTCGTCGCCCACTTGCGAGTTGATCATCAGATGGTACAGCTCGCGTAAGGGCCATGTTTTGGCGTGGTATTTCTTGACGAAGGCGGCGCGCTCCTGGTCGACGGTCGTCACCAGTTCCTCCGCTTCAGCCCGGCTTTTCCCCTGGGCTACGAGCCGCCCGATCTTGTTCTCGGGTGGAGCGTAGATGAAAACCCGGAGAGCGCTGTCAAAATCCCGGAGATAATAGGACCCGCCTCGGCCGACAATGACACAGCTACCGCGGCTGGCGATTTCTTTCACAACCGTCTCGAAGAGGCGGAACAGGCCATCGGAATCCAACAGCTCGAGATTTGAACCGGAAAAGCTGGCTTCGTAACTGCCGCGCATAAATACTTTGAGCAGCCGGTAATAGGTCGGATCCAGGCGCTCCTCCCGCTCTTCCACAGAGTGGACGTCGCAATGCAAGCGCCGGGCGATTTCGGTCGTAATCTCCCGATCCCAGAGAGCCCAGCCGAGCCGTTCCGCCAGCTTCCGAGCGATTGCGCCCCCTCCCGCGCCGTACTCCCGCTCGATCGTAATTACGTTGACCATCGCGCCTCCGTTCGTCTGAACATTCTACCCGCAGGACAGGCTGGAAGGCGCCTGGAACATATTCGGATAAAAAATGTTCAATAATTAAAGTTCCAGTGACCACGACGCTGCCCTGGTCAAACAGTTCGTGACCACTCACCTGGGTCGCTCAGGCGGTTTCTCTCGAGGAAGGTACTAAAGAAGTATGTGGATTGTTCGGCTCGCTCTCACGCGACCGTACACGTTCGTAGTGTTGTCTTTGATGCTGTTACTCATGGCTCCGATCGTAGTCATGAGGACGCCCACCGATATATTTCCCAACATCGATATTCCGGTCGTCAGCGTGGTTTGGCAGTACACGGGACTGTCCGCGCAGGAAATGTCAAACCGCATCGTGTATTACAGCGAGCGAATGACGACGACCACGGTCAACAATATCGAACATATCGAATCGCAATCGATGAATGGTATCGCGGTCATCAAGATTTTCTTTCAGCCGCATGCGAACTTGAACACGGCGCTAGCTCAGGTGGCGGCGGCGGCCCAAACCCAGTTGAAGTTCTTGCCGCCCGGAACAACTCCTCCCAATATTCTGAGTTACAACGCTTCCACGGTGCCGATCCTGCAGTTGGCTCTCTCCGGGAAAGGTTTGAGTGAACAGCAGCTCTTCGATTTCGGCTCCAACTTCATTCGCACACAGCTCATTACGGTTCCTGGAACATCGATCCCGAATTCCTACGGCGGAAAACAGCGGCAGATCATGGTCGACCTGGATACTCGGGCTCTGCAATCGAAGGGACTGGCGGCGACAGACGTTGTGAGTGCGATTGGGAATCAGAATGTAATCCTGCCGAGTGGAACCACCAAGATGGGTCCGCTTGAGTACGACGTGGAGATCAATGGCAGCCCGCAATCGGTTGCGGAACTGAACGATCTACCCATCAAGACCGTGAATGGAGCAACCCTTTACGTTCGCGATGTTGCCCATGTTCGCGACGGCTATCCTCCCCAGACGAATGTGGTTCGTTCGGACGGACAACGCGGTTCGATGATGAGCATCCTGAAATCGGGTAATGAGTCAACGCTGGATATCATCGCCGGAATCCGGAAAATGCTGCCGCAGGTCGCGGCTACCCTTCCGCCTGAATTGCGCATTACTCCCATTGCCGATCAGTCGATCTTCGTCCGGGCTTCCATCAATGCGGTGGTACGCGAAGCGATTATCGCCGCCTGTCTGACGGCGCTCATGATCCTGCTTTTCCTCGGTAGCTGGCGTAGCACGTTGATCATCGCCATTTCCATTCCTCTGTCCATTATTTGTTCGCTGATCGCGCTGAGCGCTCTTGGCGAGACCATCAACATCATGACGCTCGGCGGTTTTGCGCTGGCCGTTGGCATCTTGGTGGATGACGCCACGGTCGCTATCGAGAACATTGACCGAAACTTCGAGATGGGCAAAGAAGTTGAACAGGCCATCCTGGACGGAGCGGCCGAGATCGCCGTTCCGGCGTTCGTTTCGACCATTAGCATCTGCATCGTCTTTGTGCCGATGTTCTTCCTGACAGGAGTTGCGCGGTACCTGTTCGTTCCCCTGGCCGAGGCAGTCTCCTTCGCGATGATCGCCTCCTACATCCTTTCGAGAACCATCGTCCCGACGATGGCAAAGTATCTTCTGCAGGGTCATTCGCATCACGAGGAAGTTACTCATGCCAATCTCCGGAATCCGTTGGTTCGGCTTCAGTTGACCTTCGAGCGAGCTTTCGAGAGACTCCGATCGGGTTACCAGTCACTACTCGTTCGCTGTATCCACCATCGCGGACTCTTCGTTTCGTTGTTCTTCCTGGGTTGCGTTGCTTCGGTGGCGCTGGTTCCGTGGCTCGGGCAGGACTTCTTCCCGGCTTCCGATAGCGGCCAGATCAGACTCCACGTTCGCGCACAGACGGGCACCAGGATTGAGGAGACAGCCAGACTCTGCGATGTGATCGAGGCCCAGATTCGTAGGGCGATTCCAAGCGCAGAATTAGAAAATATCCTCGATAACATCGGTTTGCCTTACAGCGGTACCAATACGTCCTACAACAACAACGGAACCATTGGGCCGGCGGACGCCGACATCCTGATCTCGCTTAAAGAAGACCATCACCCTACCGCGGACTACGTGACGAAATTGCGCAAGGTTCTGCCGAACCAGTTCCCGGGAACGTTGTTTTATTTCCTTCCCGCTGACCTGGTGAGCCAGATTTTGAACTTCGGGCTCCCGGCTCCGATCGATATCCAGGTGCTAGGCGCCAACATGGCTGCGAATCGGGACTTTGCGTCGCAGTTACTGCAGAAGGTCAAATACATACCGGGCGTGACGGATCTTCGCATCCAACAGCCCTTCAATCAGCCCAAGCTTTTCCTGAATATCGACAGATCGAAAGCCGATCAAGTTGGGTACAATGCGCGGGACGTCGCCGGCAATGTGCTTGTCTCGCTGAGTGGAAGCTTTCAGACCTCGCCTACGTTCTGGCTTAATCCCCGGACCGGGGTGAGCTACAACATCGTCACGGAGGCGCCTCAGTACCAGATGGACTCGCTCAGCGGGCTTGGCAATATCCCGGTCACCTCGCCCGGCGACAAACCGCAAATTCTGGCAAATCTGGCGTCTATCCAGCGGGGAAACGGACTTGCGACGGTCAACCACTACGGGATCGCTCCGGTGATTGACATTTACGGGAATGTGC
>JBJMGJ010000297.1:0-9961 GCA_045807965.1 Bryobacteraceae bacterium
ATTCTGCGGCGGACTCCGGCCGGGGATGTTGCCGGCCCAGATCGTTGTGGGCACGGAAGTACTGAATCCGCGGGACGGTAGCAAATATCCCTGTACGGCGATCGAAGTATCTTGTGAACACCAAACCGGAGTTGTTGCATCTCAAGATCGGGTGATCACAGACCGCGAAGAAAAGGCCAAGCTTTTCGCCTCCGGAGCTGTTGCGGTCGATATGGAATCCTTCGCCGTAGCGGAAGCGGCAAAACGCGCCTCGGTGCCGTTTTTCTGTGTGAAAGCGGTGTCGGATCTGGCCGACGAATCGTTCCGAATAGATTTTAATCAGATGCGAACCCCGGAAGGGCGAATCGCGCGTGGGAAAATTGTTCTTTACGTCTTGACCCATCCGTGGACTTTGGGAGAATTGCTCCGGCTTCGGCGAAGATCGCAGGATGCGGCGAGAGCATTGGGAGAATTTCTTGTCAGCTGTCGAATCAACCTTAACGGCGACCCCGCGACCATCGAGTAATTCTGTACCATCCTCGATGAAAGCGGCCGTATACCGGGGCAATGGCCAGGTGTTGGTTGAGTCGATCGAGACGCCACGCATTGGGCCCGGCGAGCTGTTGCTGGAAGTGCGGAGTTGCGGGGTGTGCCATACCGATCTGAAGAAGATCGAATACGATTTGCTGTCACCGCCGCGAATCTATGGGCATGAGACAGCGGGTATTGTTGCCGCGGTAGGTGCAGGTGTTTCGCGTTTCAAGCCGGGCGATCGGGTAGTTGCGTTCCATCACGTTCCCTGCCGCCGGTGCTTCTACTGTGACCGGCGTCTCTACGCACAGTGTCCAACCTACAAGAAAGTGGGTATCACGGCCGGTTTCGAACCGGCCGGCGGTGGATTTGCACAATATGTGCGCCTGATGGATTGGATTGTGGAAAGCGGAGTTGAGACAATACCTGATAATGTCTCGTTCGACCAGGCTTGTTGGGTCGAACCCGTTAATACTTGCCTGAAGGGGATTTCGCTTCTTGCTCTTGAGCCGGGCGATGTGGTTGCGGTGCTGGGCCAAGGACCAATCGGATTGATCTTCACCATGCTGGCTTTGAAGAAAGGAGCCAACGTTCTTACCACCGATACCATTCCTTTCCGGCGGCGATTGTCAGAAAGCCTCGGCGCGCTCTCGTTCTCTCCACGGGAACCGGTGATGGACCGTGTTGTCAACGATGCCACAAAGGGTCGGGGTTTGGACGCCGTAATCGTGGCAACCAGCGCTCCGCGTCTCGTGGAACAGGCCATTGAAATTTCCAGGCCAGGTGCCAAGATACTCCTATTTGCCCAAACTTCGAAGACGGAGCGCGTCGAATTGACAGCTGCTGATATCTGTGTTGGAGAGCGCACTCTGCTGGGTTCTTACAGTGCGGATATCGACCTGCAAGCGGAGTCAGCGCGTCTCGTATTTGGCGGAGATCTTCGCCTCGAAGAACTGATTTCCGACCGCCTCAGTCTTGACGAAATCGAGAAGGGAATTCGGATCGCGCAACGCCCGAGCGAGCATTCGCTGAAAGTTGTGATTCACCCGCAGGAGATCGCATGATCGCGGACGCGACATTGCTGCCGAGTCCGCCTGCTCTGTCAAGCACCACTATGCAAGCCGCCGTTCTCTATGGCAAGGAAGACGTACGGCTCGAGTCGGTGCCGGTTCCTTCTCTAGAGCCGGGTGAGATCCTGGTCCGGGTTCGAACCGCTCTGACATGCGGTACCGATGTGAAGGTCTTTCTGCGCGGCTATCACGCGAAGATGATTCAGCCGCCCGCTCTGTTCGGGCACGAAATGGCGGGAGACATCGTTTCGGTCGGAGAAGGGGTGAGCAGGTTCCGCGTCGGGCAGAGAGTTGTTTCGGCCAATTCCGCTCCTTGTGACGAATGCTTTTTCTGTAAGCGGGGCCAACCAAACTTATGCGAAGATTTGCTCTTCAATAATGGGGCCTACGCCGAATTTCTCCGTGTTCCCGCGCGGATCGTGGCGAAGAACACCTACGTCGTACCGGACCATCTCCATTATCGTGACGCCGCGCTCGCGGAACCTCTTGCCTGTGTACTGCGAGGGCTGGACGAGAGCAATTTGAGGCCCGGCGATACGCTCGCCGTGATGGGGCTCGGACCCATTGGACTCATGTTTGTCCGGCTCGCGAAGCGCGTCTATGGCGCTCGTGTGATCGTAATTGCTCGCAGGCTGGAGCAGGTAGATCGCGCAATTATGCTGGGAGCGGATGAGGGGATTCTGATGGGAAATCACTCCTCTCTCATCTCCGAAATGAAAATGCGCACAAAAGGTCGCGGAGCCGATGTCGTGGTTGAGGCGATCGGCCACCCGGACGCGTGGGAACTGGCGACTCATCTGGTACGCAAGGGTGGCTCCATCAACTTCTTCGGCGGTTGTCCCGCGGGTACGAAGGTTCCGCTCGATACGTCGTTGCTCCACTATTCAGAAGTGACCTGCCGCGCCAGCTTCCACCACACGCCGGATCACATTCGGCGTTCGCTCGAGATCATCGCCGATGGTCACGTAGACGCGAGCCATCTTGTGAATCATGAAGAGCCGCTCAGCGCGCTCCCACAAGTGCTTGCGGACTTGGCTCACCATCGGAACGGCCACGTCAAGACTGCTATCATCCCGTAACGGGACGTAAAAGCTTGCCTGTTGTACAACTGCAGCCCAAGGAGTTCATCCAAAACCCAGCCGCTTGCGAAGGATCCTACTCGCGCGAGGATGCGCAAGCGTATACCCGCTGGCTTGCGACGCATCACTACGAGAATTTCCAGGTTGTCAGCTATCTTCTTCCGAAGGCGCTTCATCAGGATTTCTACAATGTGTATGCGTTCTGCCGCTGGGCCGACGACCTCGGCGATGAGATCGGCGATCCAGCGGAAAGCTTACGTCTGCTCGCGTGGTGGCGTCGTGAGTTGCAGGCGATGTATGGGGGCGAAGCCGCCCACCCGGTTTTCATCGCTCTCCGAGACACGGTCAACCGCCACAATATACCTGTCGAGCCGTTCGAACGTCTGATCCACGCATTTGAACAGGACCAGACGGTCACGCGATATTCAACCTTCGGCGATCTGTTTCAATACTGTTCTAATTCCGCGAATCCGGTCGGACATCTCGTGCTCTACCTGGGCGGTTATCGCGATCGCGAACGGCAGACGCTATCCGACTACACTTGCACGGCACTCCAGTTGGCGAATTTCTGGCAGGACGTCACGGTCGACTTGCTGAAAGATCGGATCTACCTTCCGACTGAACTTCTTGTTCGTTACGGCTATTCCGAAACTGAACTGCGCTCGTTGCGTTTCAACGGCCGGTTTCAGGCCGCATTGCGCGAAGCGGTCGATGTGGCGGAGGAGCTTTTTCGAAAAGGGCTACCGCTCATAAAGCAAGTAGATCGCAGGCTGGCGCTTGACCTGGACCTGTTCAGCCGAGGTGGTCTGAAGATCCTGGACAAAATCAGATCACAAAACTACAACGTTCTCGAGAGCCGGCCGCACATATCGAAAGCGGAGAGGATCGCAATTTTACTTCGATGTCTTCCGCGATTGCTCCCGTTCTGAATCCCGCGGAGCTCGAAGCTTCATACCGGTACTGCCGCGATGTCGCTCGAAAGCGAGCGAAGAACTTCTATTGTTCCTTCCTCCTGCTCCAAAGGCCCCAGCGCGACGCTATGTGCGCAATCTACGCCTTTATGCGGTATTGCGACGATCTCAGCGACGACCCGGCCAACTCTGATCGAGGGAAGCTGAGCCAAAGTATTACACTTTGGCGCGTGGAACTGGACCGGGCGCTCGCGGGCCACCCGGGCGAGAATCCACTCTGGCCGGCGTTCTCGGATTCTGTGCGTCGGTATGCCATTCCCCATCGTTTCTTCCACGAAATGATCGACGGCATCATGTCGGATCTGCAGCCGCAAACAATTCAGACCTGGGATGAACTGTATCGTTACTGCTACCACGTCGCTTCCGTAGTGGGATTGACCATCATCCACGTTTTCGGGTTCCGGTCTGTTCGTGCGCTGCTGCTGGCGGAGAAATGCGGAATCGCATTTCAACTGACTAACATCCTTCGCGATGTTCGGGAGGATGCCGAGATGGGGCGGGTCTATCTCCCCTCGGAAGATCTTGCTCGATTTGGCGTGACAATGGAACAACTGCGCTCCGGTAGCGAAGATGACAAGTTCCGGCGCCTCATGGCGTTTGAATGTGCGCGTGCGAGAAGCTATTATGAGGAATCAGCACCGCTTGAAGCTCTCATCGACCCGAAGAGCCGGCGTTCTCTGTGGGCTCTGCGCCAGATCTATTTGACTCTCCTGGGAAAACTCGAGCGCGCCCACTACTCCGTACTAAGCAGCCGTATCAACGTACCGACTCGCAGCAAGGTGGCGCTTCTGCTGCGTGCATTTCTTCGCCGATAACGGTCCTCGTGCGGAGAGAAGTACCCCTACGGATACCCAGAATGACTCTGTTCGTCGCTCGATTGCTCTGTTTTCTCCTTGCCGGATTGGTGCTGGAGGCACAGATGCGAAATCCAACGTTGCGCATCCAAGTCAGAGATCCATCCGGCCACGGGATGAAAGCGTTTGGGCGGGTACGGCACCTGACTAATGGCTCCGATGTGGAATTTGAGACTGACCGGGAAGGCAGGAGCACATTCAGCAGCTTGCCCCCGGGCCGGTATCGTGTCGAGATTTCGAAGAGTGGCTTCGCGACCCAGTCCGTCGCGCTGGAATTAGAGAGCGGCGTAGAGACAACCCGCGTTTTCGAGATGGCCTTAGCCCCGGTTGCCGCGAAGATCGATGTGATCGCCCCCACGCCCTTGCCCGGCACCGACCTTCCGATTGAAGACATCCCGGCTCCCGTTCAGACCGCGAGCGCGCGCGACATCCAACGAAGCGGATCGCTTGGACTCTCGGATTTTCTCAACCGCCGACTGCAGGGCGTTCACGTCAATGAAAACCAGGGCAATCCGTTCCAACCCGATGTGAGCTACCGGGGCTATACTGCGTCGCCGCTGCTTGGCACCCCGGAGGGCATTTCCGTTTACCTCGATGGGGTTCGGCATAATCAACCGTTCGGCGATATTGTGGCGTGGGATTTGATCCCGAAAGTCGCGATTTCGGAAATGGCGCTGATGCCGGGATCGAATCCCCTGTTCGGACTCAACACGCTCGGTGGCGCCATCTCTATCCAGACGAAGGATGGCTATAGCCAACCGGGCGGCACTCTGGAGCTAAGTGGAGGAAGTTTTGGAAGGCGTTCCGGCCAGTTTGAATATGGCGGGTCGAACGCCGCCGGACTGAATTGGTACCTTGCCGGCAATCTCTTTCGAGAAGATGGATGGCGGCAGTTCTCGCCCTCCGAAGTCCGCCAGGGCTTCGGGAAAATCGGTTGGATCCACGACAAGACGTCTCTCGGGCTCAGCTTTGGCTACGCGAATAATTGGCTTACCGGGAATGGGCTCCAGGACACGCGATTTCTCGCGCGCGACTACACAAGTGTCTACACCATTCCGGACATCACGTGGAACCGCTCGCCCTCTCTCATCCTGAACGTTCGCCACAGCGTCACCAATGCTCTGACGCTCTCGGGTAACGCTTACTTTCGCTACATTCGCGCCGACACAACCAACGGGGACATTAACAACGACGCGTTCGATCAAGCTCTATACACGCTTTCCGCAGCCGACGCGCGTGCGTTGACCGCGGCCGGATACAGCGGGTTCCCGACTACCGGCAACTCCGTCACTCAGCCGTTCCCTTATTGGAGGTGCATTGCGCAAGGACTTGAGAAAGATGAGCCAAGCGAAAAATGTACCGGGCTACTGACGAACACATTCGATAAGCAGAATAACTATGGATTGTCGGCTCAAGCGTCCTGGTTGTTGTCGCGCAATCACTTCACCGCCGGAGGCGCATGGGACCGCAGCAGCATCTCGTTCCAGCAAAGTTCGCAATTCGGATATCTGAATGCGGATGCTCTTACGATCACACCCATCAACGCTTTTGCGGATGGTACTACGACCCAGGACGGCTTGCCGGTCGACACGCGCGTGAACCTGCGTGGAATCACGAATACCTTCAGTTTCTACGCGAGTGACACCGTGAATCTCAGCAAATCCCTGGCTCTCACCTTGTCGGGGCGTTACAACCGGACGAGCGTGAACAACCGCGACCGTCTGGCCGTGGATCTTAGCGGTGCTCGCGGCTCGCTGAACGGGCAGTATATTTTCGATCGCTTCAATCCGGCCGTTGGTCTGACATACAGTCCCTTTCATTTCGCGAGTGCTTACTTCAGCTACAGCGAAGCAAGCCGCGCTCCCACTTCGGTGGAACTAGGCTGCGCCGACCCCACCGAGCCGTGCAATCTGCCGAACGCGCTAGTAAGCGATCCACCTCTGGATCAGGTGATCACGCGCACGCTCGAAGCCGGTTTGCGCAACGGCGGAGAAAGTCGGATCCACTGGAACATGGGATGGTTCCGTGCTGAAAACTTCGACGATCTCTTGTTTGTGGCGTCGCCCCAGACGGGCTTCGGCTACTTCACAAATTTCGGCAAGACACGACGGCATGGCGCACAGGCGGACATCAGCACACGCATCCGGCAGTTCACCTTGGGCGGCAACTACACGTTTCTGAACGCCACATACCAGAGTCCCCAAACTGTGAATGGCGGAAGCAACAGCTCGAACAACCAGGGTCTGGGTCTTGCCGGAACCATTGCTCTCGTGCCGGGCAATCGAATCCCGCTCATTCCGAGTAACTCCTTCAAAGCCTACGCCGATTACGAGCCGACGCCTAAGGTGCTTCTGGACGTCGATTTCATCTCGACCGGGCGCTCCTACGCACGCGGTAATGAAAATAACCTAAGTCAGCCCGACGGCGTTTACTATCTTGGCCAAGGCTTTTCGCCAGGTTATGGAGTCCTGAACGTGGGTGCTCATTATCAAGTAGCAAAGCGCGTGCAATTCTTCGTTCAGATCAACAACGTGCTGAATCATCGGTATTACACCGCGGCTCAACTTGCTCCTACTCCTTATGACAATGGGAAGAGCTTTGTGGCGCGTCCCTTTCCGCCTGTCGGAGGGGATTACCCGATTCGCCAGTCGGTCTATGTCGCTCCCGGCGCACCGATAGGAGCGTGGGGCGGCATCCGTTTCCGGTTTTAAGGCCTTGACTATACATAGCCGCTGCTTTGGCTCGTTTCAGAATCGCACTCTACTCTCCTTACGATTTCTCTTCCGGCGATTGCGCCGCGTTACTCATTAGGCCCAGCCAGCATCAGCTGCCACCGCTTATCATCTTCCTGGACGGGGCGTAAGTTTTGAGAGATCGCGATCCTGCGCCGGTCGTGCTCGATAACCTGATTGCAAAACATGATGTGCCACCCATGCTGGCGATCTTCGCGGCAGAGCCGAACTGCAGTACGAAACTCATCTACGACAAGCGAGAACTGGCGCATCCCGCCGCGCTCGCGTTATCGCCCGACCAGGGAACGCTAATTGTGACTGACGCGGAAGCGCGTTTCAGCTGGTCCTTTCAGATTGGCGACACTGTTCGTTACGGTGAGCCGTTCTTACTTCGCGACGCCCTTCGCGACGCCGCCAAAGCCGCCGTTGTGACGGTTCGCAGCGGCAAAAAAAAGGCGCTCGGCGGATGAGCGCCTTCGCAAAGTTGGTTGAGACCTTAGCGGCGTCCGCCGTGGAAGCCTCGACCAGCGCGGAAACCAGCTCCGGCGTGCATTGCGCCGATCCCGCCCACGTGGCCGCGGGCAAAGCCGTGATAGTAGCCGGGACGCGCGTAGTAGTAACCGGGGTAGACTAGGCCGCCGCCCCGAAGCCCGTAGTAAGCGGGTGAATAAAATCCCCAGCCAAAAGGACTGTATAGGAATCCAGATCCGGGCATGAAGGCATAGCTAGCCCAGAACGGATCCCAATACCAACCAGGACCGTACCAGGAATTCCCAGCGACAATCAGATTCGCCGTGTGCAGATTCGCCTGGGACTCACTCTCGCTGCGAACTTTGCTCCAGACATATAGCGGGTCCTTCTCTGCCGCTTTCATATTGAAGTCGTGCTTCTTGCCGGAACCATCAATGGTCGCGAACTCATCGCCTTTCTTCAACGTGACTTTGCGTTCGGCTGTCTGCACGTCGGCTTTTCCGTCGAGCACTCGAATCGAGCCCTCCGTCGCGTTTAAAGCGTACAGACCCTTGCTTGCGATCTGAGCCGGAACGCCGTTCACTGTAAAGCGGATAGTCGAGCCTTTGACCAGGTCCGCCACTTCCGCCATGGCGGAACCCCGCGTTAGATCGACATCGACATTCGCCAGACCCGCCGAGACGAACTGTGCTTCGCTGTTGTGACCGACGCGTAGGAACGCTCCGGGGGTTAAAAGCACTTCAACATAACCGTCCGAAGTAGTGACGGCCTGATTGCGACCGACGACTGCGGAACCGACCGCACTCGCAGCGAGTGGTTGGCCGTTCAGCGTGGCACGCCCTTCGACATAATTAATGGCTCCAGGGTAAGCGGTTCGCCGGGACTGCGCATTTGCCCCTGACGGTAAATCCGTTCGTGTGTAGGTTGCAGTTCCAGGCCCCGCCACTTGCCCCGTTGCGCCGGTTGGTGTTTGAGCGAAAGCGAAGGCCGATGCAGCCAGCACCGCTACCGTTCGAAACCCAAACTTCCATTGCGCGTTCATTTCTTTTCTCCTCTGTTGTTTTGACGTTCGAATTGCGTGTAAGTTGCAAGTATTCAATAACTTAGAGGAAATCAACTGGTTGAAAACAACCACCACCACCGGTCGCTTTTGTCTGGAGTTGTCAAATGTCGAGCTCCACTGCGAGAGGGCACTTGCGCTCGCCGCGAAGACTGTTTCTACTTCCAACGAATTACGGCGGAGTCGAAGGGGCGTGCCCTCTCAGGGTAGACTGTATGCCCAGTGATTTATTGGGCCCATTCAGATCGCTCCGGGTTGCCACCCGGAGCGGCGGGTTCACAATGGCAACCACTCGCGGAGCACCTCACCAATGTCGCCGCAATCGCACGAAAGCTGGCGCATCACGCGAGACCTGACGATGGGCAGTTTCATGATCTTGCTGAATGGAGCGGGCTCCTTCACGACTACGGTAAATACACGGATTGTTTTCAGCAGCGGATCCGGACTGGGAACGGGAAATGCCCACACGCGATCTATGGCGCGGCGATGGCGCTTTCACCCACGGCTGCGCGCCCCAGCTTACGCGCCCGCCATCTCGCCCTGTCGATAGCCGGCCATCACGCAGGTATCACGGACAACACAGAACTTGCCGACAAACTAAAGAAGTCGCGTGGAGAGGCCGTTGATCTGCTCGCGCGAGCCAAACGGGATTTACCGGCCCTGGGCGCACTGCTTGAACGAGAACCGCCTGCCTTGGAAGACGTGGGGAAGCGCTTCGATCTGTTCACACGCATGCTGTTTAGCTGCCTCGTCGATGCAGACAGACTGGATACGGCCGGTCGGGCGATCGCCCAAGCGCCTTTAGAACCGCACGCGAAGCTTGAAACTTTGCTGTCGCATATCGAAGGCCTGCAAAGCGGTACTGAACATGTGCGAGCCATCCGGCGCGAGGTTCTCGAAGATTGCCTAAGCGCCGCTGAATTGCCGAACCGACTGCTTTCGCTTTCGGTTCCTACCGGAGGGGGGAAGACGCTCTCTAGCATGGCCTTCGCGTTGAGGCGCGCGAAGATGCATCCTGACCTGTACCGCCGAATCATCGTGGTGATTCCGTACCTCTCGATCATTGAGCAGAACGCGGAGGTTTATGGACGGCTATTTGGAGGCGATGCGGTCCTGGAGCACCATTCCGGGTCGCCGGTACGGCTTTGGCAAAAAGACCGGGACCACTTCGGCATCGAAGCGGAATCGGAAGACAGCGATCAGGGCTCGAACGA